>JAYTTR010000202.1:0-8244 GCA_043744935.1 Gemmatimonadaceae bacterium | reverse complement strand
TCGTACCGATCATAGAGCAACACGCGCTTCTCGCCATTGGTCCAGCCGGCAACGCCATACGGTGGCGGCACATCCGGCGAATCGAATTCTTCATCCTGAAACTTCACACCAGCAATGCCTGCGGTGAGACTGGATTTTTTGCCAGTTGCCGTTGCATACGCCATCCATTGTCCGTCCTGAAACCACGTGACATAGCCGCCACCCGGCGAAAGCTGCGCGCCGAAGTTGAGCTTTTTCGCGATAAGCGTTCGCGCTCCGGTGGTAGCGTCTACCAGATAGGCATCGCTGCCGCCTTCGCCCCACATTTGTGCGACCGCATACTCGACTGAATTGAGCGCAAGCGCGCGACGACCGTCATCACTCACCGTAACTTGCAATAACGAATCGCTGCCGAGCTTCACCCACTTGTTTGTTGCAAGCTGATATACGGCCAGTTGCGTCCGGTTGCGATCTCGCGCGGCTTCAATTTTTTGCTGCGGCATAATTTTCGTGTCTTTCCAATGCCACAGATCATAAATAGCTTTATCAACGAGAGAATCCGCGGGAATGGAATCCATCGGCGCCGCACCGAGCGAAAAAAGAATCGCGTTGCCATCGCGCGTGAAGTCCACCCGGCCACGTTCGGCGATGAGTAAACCAGCCGGTGCTTCGGTTGCGGCCACGAGCCGACGCGCAGAAATACTTTTCCCCTTCGCGGGAACAAGCGTCGCGTGATACAACGCAAATCGTCCACGGGCGACACTGTCACCGACGTCCGCAACAAACACCGCCTGCTCACCTTTCTTGTCAAACACGAGACTGCGGTAAACGCCCCGTCCATTCAAGAGCGCCATGCTCGTACCGCTGGACAATGCACGCACGTACGCGCCGTCGGTGGCCCCATCGCGCGACGCCACAGTGTAACCCAACCAGTGCTCATGGTCATCGAAGCTATAGTTGGTCACTCCATCAATACGCGTTTCCATACCGGTGGCGAGTTCGCGCAGGACAAGTGTCGTGCCAGTTTCGCGACGCGGGCCCGGAGCAACGGCCGGTACAACCGCAGGCGTCACGCCCGGCCCACCGCGCTGCGTCGTATCCTCGAGTAAATACGCCACGAATCGACCACCATTTCGCGACAGGCGAAACGAGCGCACGCGAGGTACGCGTGAAACAGCGCCGTCGGCAACGTTCATAACCGCGAGTGCTGAAGACGGCGCAGGAGCACCTTTTCGACCTTTCGTCCGCTCAAACTCCGAACGCGGCGCGTATTGCAGATACACGACAAAACGACTGTCGGCACTGAATTGCGCAGGCTGTGCGCTGAACTGCGCGGCCGAGTCTGCGGCGGCCATCAACTGTGGTCGCCCGGTGTATCCCCGCGTCGAACGGTATTCCGTCGCCGTTGATGTGCTGCGCACCACCGCGTCGCCCTCGCCAACGACCGGCGACAGGGTGTACGCGGTCCATTTACCATCAGGCGAAAGCGCGGCGCCTTGAATCGTGCGCCACTCGTCGTACGTGTCCTGGGTTATGGCCTTCCTGCTCGGCGCCGATGGCATCGACCACGGGGTGACCCGCGTGTACGGATTACTGGATGCGGGCGCTGGTGGCTGCGCATTGATCTGCGCAAACGCCAGCGGTGCCGCCGAGAGAAGCGCGAACACCGACGCGAACGCGCGAGGTCGACTGCGGAAGGAAGGGCGCATCGAAGTCGGAGAGTTGAGGTATGTTGGGTGGTCGACGCTCGTGGTCCCAACGCGGGACTGGGAGCCGCCGACTGAAAAGACTAACATCGCGGCAGATGCCGCGTGAGGGATTCGATGGGACGTTTGCTAGGCTACTTCGCCCGTGGACTCGTGTTGCTGGCTCCGGTTGTTGTCACCGGGTGGGTGTGTTGGGTGCTGTTCACCAGCGTCGACGGATGGCTTGGTTTACCGATACCCGGCGTGGGATTTGTAGCGACCATCGTGCTCATTACCACCGTTGGTTTGATTGGCTCGAGTTTGTTAACGCGATCGGCCGTTGGACTCCTGGAACGCTTGCTCTCGCGTCTACCATTTGTGCGGCTGCTGTACAGCTCCACGAAAGAGTTGCTGAATGCGTTTGTTGGTGAGAAGCGACGCTTCGACAAGCCAGTCTTGGTAGCGCTCGACGGTGGTGGTGCGCTGAGATTTGTCGGGTTTGTCACGCAGCATTCCCTCAAGCATGTTGGCTTGGATGGCGACGTCGCAGTGTACTGTCCGCACTCGTATGCGTGGGCAGGTCAGCTATTCATCGTTCCGGCAAACCGCGTTTCTCCGCTCGATGTTGCGAGTGCCGACGCCATGGCATTCATCGTTTCCGGAGGCGTATCCGGCCTCGTTCCCAAAGCCCTTTCTACCGGCGAATTTGCCGCCGTTTCGGAGTAGTCAACGCGTGAAGACTTTTCCTCGTGTTCGTGCAACATCAGTCGCCATTTCGATTTCGTTTGCCGCTGGTATCGGTGCATTGCGCACTGCAAGTGCGCAAACAAACGCAACGACCGCCTCAGCACCAATCGCGAAGTCCATCCTCCTGCTCCCCGATGCCGTCTACGACGGAGTGAGTGACGCACCGCGACGCGGATGGGCCGTGCTCGTGCGCGGAGCGCGCATTGTTGGCGCCGGACCGCTCGCGAGTCTCACCGTTCCAGCGGACGCTGAGCGTATTGCATTACCAGGCACAACGTTGCTGCCGGGCATGAGCGATTTGCACAGTCATGTGCTGTTGCATCCGTACGACGAAACACCGTGGAATGATCAAGTGCTGCGCGAATCACTCGCGTTGCGAACCGCGCGGGCAACAAATCATCTGCGGGCAACGCTCATGGCCGGATTCACGGTGCTGCGTGACCTCGGCACCGAGGGTGCGGCGTATGCCGATGTGGGATTGAAAGAAGCAGTAGATCAGGGGATCATTCCCGGTCCGCGATTATTTGTGACTACGAAAGCGATTGTTGCCACTGGTTCGTACGGCCCGAAGGGCTTCGGTGCTGAAATCGGTGTGCCACAAGGTGCCGAAGAAGCGGATGGTGTGGAGGGAGTGACACATGTTGTGCGCGATCAAATTGCACACGGTGCAGATTGGATCAAGATTTACGCAGACTATCGTTGGGGGCCGCGTGGAGAGGCGCGTCCGACGTTTACGGAGAACGAATGGAAAGCCATAATCGATGTGGCGTCGACGAGCGGACGTCCCGTTGTCGCGCACGCGAGTACGCTGGAGGGCATGCGACGCGCGATCATGGCGGGCGTGGAAACCATCGAGCATGGTGATGCGGCGACCGCCGAAACATTCGCACTCATGAAATCACACAGCACCGCGTTTTGCCCAACGCTCTCAGCCACTGAGTCAACCACGCGCTATCGCGGTTGGAAAAAAGGGATCGACGCCGAACCTGCGGGAATCGCACAAAAGAAAGCCATGTTCACGTTGGCGCTCGCGTCGGGCGTGACCATTTGCAACGGCAGCGATGTCGGCGTCTTTTCACATGGCACCAATGCCCTTGAACTTGAACTGATGGTGGAGTACGGAATGACGCCGATCGCAGCGATTCGCGCGGCCACGAGCGTGAACGCAAAAATATTGCATCGGGAAAATGATTTTGGTCGCGTGGCACCGGGCCTCTTCGCCGATCTAGTCGCAGTGCAAGGCGATCCAGCGCAAAACATCAAGCAGTTGCGTGACGTGCGCTTTGTGATGAAAGGCGGACAGGTGTTTCGTCGCGAGCCGAGTGCGACGAAGTAGTCACTGTGTGTAGGAGGTCAAAAGACGGGGCGACTCGCGTGCTGCGAATCGCCCCGTTTTTGTTTTCTGTCACATCATGTCAAGATCACATCACGCTGCCGATCATCCTTTGGGAATATTCGGATTGTTGTCGCGCTCTGCACGCGGCAGTGGGTAGCAGGTTTGCGTTCCGGTGTTGGCATAACCGGGCTTGAAGTAGGGCTGCCCTGCTGGCGTGATGTAACTCGTGGATGCTGGCGAACGACGGAAATCCGCGATACGCCGACCCTCGAGATAGAACTCAAACGCGCGCTGATTGTACAACTCCGTCATCACGCTTGCTGGGTCCGATGCACCAGGATACGGCACTTGACCATTGGCCGCACGCCGGGCGCCGATCAACATGAGTTGCTGTGTGACGTCTTTCGACGCTTCGGCCGCGATGTAGTCGGCCTCAAGCCGAGAGGCCAGCCGGATCGACGCGTTGTAGGCGTTGAACTTGGTCTGCTGATAGAAGCCACCCGGAACTGCGTCCTGCGCGTTGATCTTCGAAACGCCAGGTGGGAGAAATGGTACGCGCGTGTCGGTCGCCGAACGATAGGCTGGCGCAACGCTGATGGAACCGCGATCAAACGTGAACTGAAAGAGACGATTTGAAAGGCGCGTGCGGCTGTTGGCGTCATCGGTGTAGACGAGGTTGTACACAAAGCCCGCCGGCACTCCCGCCGCATCTGCGACCGCACCCGCGTTATCTCCTTTTTGCAGCTTGGCGCGCGCCCGTCCAACGAGCGCGGCGTTCGCCAACGCAATGCCATCGGACGTACCGTTGGCCTTGCCCACGTCAATTCCCTTTCCGAACCAGAACGACGCCGAATCCAAAAGCTGCGTCGTCGTCAATTCTGGGCCAGACGACAACGTGCCCGTGCAGAAGTCGGTGGCGATCAACAAGATCGAGAAACCGCGAAACGTTGCGGCACGCGCAATGCTGATGTTCGTGGTCGGCGTTGGCAGCGTGAGATCCAGCACGGTTTTCGACGAGGCAGCGGCGAGCGAGATGGGTGCCCAGACATCGGTCTGCAGCGAACCATTCAGATCGGAAATGAGCCGAAAGCCAAACTCATTGCGCGTTGGAAATGTGTCCGATACGTTGGCCTCTCCAGAAAACCAACTGCTGTACATATTAAGCCAACCCATTGCCGTCGCAAAATTTTGTTGTGCGGACGCCGCCAGAATCGCCGCTCCCGATGTGGGATCGACGGTGGACGCATCGATCACATTGGGATTGGTAACCTGCAAGAACTTGTCAGAGCAGGCCGCGACGCCAAACAACAGCGTAGCTCCTACGACCGTGCGCGTAGCCGCGCGTCGGATCTTGTGCATAGGAATCATCTCGCGGTTAGAAGTTGACGCTGAACCGAAGGACTGTCTTCTTCGGATTCGGCAGAGTGAGGAAATCCTGGCGCGAGAACGCGTTGGACTGCGCATTCACTTCAGGATCTGCGCCAGAGTAGTTGGTCCACAGTTTGACGTTTTGCATCGCCAGGGTGATGGACGCACCAGTCACGTTACCAAATCCTTTGAACAACATATTTGGTAGAGAGTACGTGGCGGACAGCTCGCGCAAGCGCAGGAAATCACCCTGCTCGAGGTAACCATCAATCACATCACTGACGGTTGCTGCTTTGCCTGAGACTGTTACGAATGCCGGATTGCCGGGCGTTGGATCGCCAAAGCGACGGAGGCGTTCGTACGCCGACAACGCGGTAGGATCAAGCCGCAAATTGGAACGCACCAACTGCGTTTCGCGGAAGTATGCCGTGAAATTCTGCACGAGAAAATTGCGCTTTGCATCGATCAGTGCCGCGATGCGGAAATTCTTGAACACCGTGATCGTGTTGGAGAGATTCCACTCTACAGCCGGGAACAGGTTACCCATCGGTGCGAGTGTATCGCTGACGATGACCTTATTGTTCGCGACATCGATCGACTGAATTTTCTTGGAGACAAACACACCTAATTGCTGGCCAACCAACGCGCGACCGGCTCCGCCAAGGTTAAATGGAAGCACTGTGCCGAGGCTGGTGAGCTCGTTGTGCAATGTGTTTGCGCCAGCACGAATGTCCCAGCGCAAATTGGGCGTGCTGATGGCGTTGATGTTGAGTGCGAGTTCGACACCGCTATTCACGACCGATCCAATATTCGCCAGTGGATTCGTCGAGTATCCAAGTGATGGCGGAATGGGACGCGCGATAATCAAATCCTTGGTTTGCTTCTTGAAGTAGGTGAGCTCGGCGGACACGCGATTGTTGAAGAATCCGGCATCGAGCCCGGCCTCAAACTCGCTGCCACGTTCTGGCTTCAATGTCGCGTTGCCGGGGTTGCCCGGGATGGCGCCAGCGGACGTCGTTCCAGCGATGTTGAACGCCTGCGATATGAGCGTGGTGAGCGCATCGCCGGGATTTGGCGAGCGACCCGTTGTGCCGAATGCCGCGCGCAGTCGCAGCGTGTTCACGAAGCGCGTGAGCGGAGTGAAAAAGCGCTCTTCCGACACGGCCCAGCTGCCGCCGATTTTTGGTAGCACAAACGAAGGCGCAGTGGCGCCGAACGACGAGTTTTTGTCGATGCGCACGCCGAACTGCAAGAAGCGCTTGTTATCGCTGCCGATCTGCAATTGCGACAGGTACCCGAACTGACGCTGGTCCGTAAAGCCGCCTGTTGCCGTTGTCGTCGCACCGGCGCTCACCGAATTATTCTCGTTGGTGACAAACCCAATCGCCGTACCTGTGAGCAGCGTATTGCGCGTCGAGACGACCTGCAGGCCGAACGACAAGTTCGTCTCCCAGCGCGAACCCCATTCCCGTCGCATGTTGCCGAGGTAGTCAAACGTGTAGCGTTCCGCGCCGCGGGTTGTTGACGCGTTCTGACCACCGTCCACCAATCCGCCGTACCACAGACTGTCGTTCTTCGGCTGAAAGTTGACGCCTTCATCGCTCGCGTAGTCCAGACCGCCCGTCACGCGATTCGTGAACCACGTGAGCGGCGCATAGTTCGCGGTGATGTTTGACGTCACGCGATGCGTTAACAGCTTGTGTTGAATAGACGCGATGGCATTGTAATGCCGGTTGTTGGCGTACCATCCATCGTTCGACGGCGTTGCGGCGTCGCTACGCGTAAGCGGACTTCCCAATAATCCACCGCCAAACCAGCCATTGGTGTTGTTGTCGTTGTCTGGCAATTGCGCCGCACTTTGCGCGAGACCAACGCCCGCATCGATCGTCAACTTGGAGTTGGGCACATAGTTGAAATTCGTGCGCACGTTGTACCGTGTGTACTTGTTGTTTGGCAGCGTGCCCACCGTGTTGTCCGAACCGAACGACAAATTGTAGCCGTAATTTTGACCACCGCCGCGTCCGTTCCAGTTGATCACGCGATCAGTGCCTTGACTGAGCGCACCAACGCGCACGAGCGGATTGTCGTGCACGAGTGCACCCACCGCTAAACCACGGCACAGCGGATTCGTGCTGGTCGGCGCGATCAGCCCCGCCGTGCATAAACCGTAGTTGTCGGGCGGCGTATAGTTCGCATCTGTCGTGCCCCCTTCGAGGCGCAACGACTGCGAAAATTTGTTTGAGCCGGCACGCCCTTTCTTTGTGATAATCTGAATCACGCCAGCACTCGCATCGGCGCCGTACAGCGTCGCTGCGGCCGGCCCTTTGACTACTTCAATGCTTTCAATTTCTTCGGGATTGATGTCGTTCATGCGATCGTACGCCTGTCCGTTTACACCGCCGGCCGGCTGCCCTTCGTTAATGCGAATCCCATCGATGAACAGCAACGGTTGGTTGGATAAGTTGATCGACGACGCACCGCGAATGCGGATCGCCGTTGACGTACCGGCCGTACCGGAGGTGGTGCTGAGGGCCACACCGGGAACGCGCGATTGCAGCAAGTTCGCCATGCTCGTGACCGGCGCGTCCTTGATGATATCCGACGCCTTCACGGTGGCCACGAGTGCAGACTGCGCTTTGCGTTCCTGATTTCCAGCTGTGCCGGTGACGACCAGTTCCGAGAGCGTCACCAAGCTTGCGGTGAGCTGAAAGTTCGCAGTTGCTGTTTCGCCGGCTGCAACACGGAGCGTATCCGCCTTCGTCTTGTAGCCCAATCGAAACGTTACGATTATGACATTGCCCGGACGCACATTCGTTAAACGAAACTCTCCAACGGCATTGGATTGCGTTTCTGACGCAGCACCCGACAGGACAACGCGAACGTCACCAACAGGCTGCTTCGTTGCAATGTCCGTGACACGACCAACAATGGTGCCTGTTTGCGCTATCGCCGCGCTGAACGGTGCGAGCGCCACTACTACAAAGGCTGCGGTCAACATGCTGCGTTTGCGCGTTCGATCAATCATCGCACGACTCCTTACTCCGGTGTGGGAGAACGTCACCTAGATGGTGTTGGGATAGATCAGCGCTAGGACGCTCACTGCTGAGTATATGACCTAATGCTCACAGC
>JAYTTR010000201.1:0-8246 GCA_043744935.1 Gemmatimonadaceae bacterium | reverse complement strand
AATCGCTGGCCGACGCACTGGAAATAAAGGATGCCTACACGTGGGGGCATTCCACCCGCGTCTCGCGCTATGCAACGCTGATGGCGAACGAGCTCAGCGTCGATCCGGACTTGTGCGAGCAGCTCGAACTCGGAAGTCGCTTGCATGACATCGGGAAAATTGGTGTGCGCGAAGCCGTGCTGAACAAAGAAGGTCCGCTGACGAATGACGAGTACGCGCACGTCATGGAGCATCCAGCAATTGGCTGGCGCTTGATGGCGCCTTTGCTTCACGAGATGCCGCATGCGCTGGCCGTAGTACGCTCACATCACGAACGCTTTGACGGGCACGGTACGCCCGACCGGTTACGCGGGCATGAGATTCCGTTGGTCGCGCGGATTACCGCAGTTGCAGACTCCTTCGACGCGATGACGAGTGGTCGCCCGTATCGTGCGGGCATGTCGGTAGACGACGCTGTCGCGGAGCTCCGTCGATGCTCGGGCACGCAGTTCGATCCCGTGTGCGTCGTGGCGTTTGAGCGCGCGATGGACGATCAGGCATTCCCGCGACCAGATTGGAGTGTGCAACGTCCGACGCGCACGATGCAAATCGTCGCCTGATTGGTCGGCGCCGCCGCGCCTGTCAATCTGCTGATTGGAGTTTGACGCCAGTCATCGCAAAAAAGCCATCCGCAACGGCCTCGCTCGGCGGGAGACCTATCCAACGGCAGGCTCGCAATGCATGATTGCGAAATTGGCCTTCGCGAAAATCAATGGCTTCCGTCAGCGCGGCGAACATGTTCGCGTCGCCTGACAACAACGTGATGCGTTCTTGGACAATGCGCTCGAGTGCGGTGCCGGCATGAAACTGTTCCATTGTGGCGACGCGCGCGCCCGCGAGTAAGGGCGCGACACCAGCTTCGATGAATCCCCTGGGGTTCGAATACGGAAGTACAGCGAGCACCTTATCCGCTGGCGTTATTGCCGTGGCGATAGCAGTCGCGCGCGCCATCGCCAACACGTCGCGGTGCGTGAGACTGACACTCATTGACGCGCCCACCAAGGGTGAACCATACATCACGAGGCACTCTTCGTCTCGACCATCGACATCGCCGGCACCCTCGAGGAGCAAGCCATAGTGCGTTCCGAGTTCGACGCGACTGCTGCGCAAACGCGCGCGTACCGTCGCGAACTGCGGACATTCATCAACGAGCACCGTTGGGAATTCAGCCGGGAGTAACGGCGCTAATGCTGCTGTGGTGAACACTGCGCCAACGTCGGCATCCGCGAGCTGCCATGCGATGTCAAATGCGGTCGCGAACGGATGCACGACCAAGGCGCCACGTCCGTCGCAAGCCGCAAGCGCTGTAAGAAACGCGGAACTCGTCGGCAAGAAAATTCCCGCGCGACGTCCCGATAGCGCGCGCACCAATGGGGCGCTCCGCTGGAGAAGCGTGATGCCAGCCGCGACCAGCTGGGCAGTTTTGTGCATATCTAAGTGACCGGCGCGGGCCGATAGCGCAAATGGAACGAGCGACAGGGGATCGGACATACAATGATAGAGTAGGCGGTCGTCTACGCGCCCGCCATCCCACAGGAGCGGGGGGTGACGCGCGCCGGAGGTGTAACGAACCTGTCCACGACGCGTCTTCCATGTGGAGTGGAATGTGGTAGGCAGAGTCGCTGTGCTGTCAGATTCAGTGACGCACGTTACATCTCGCATTGGTCTGATGCGCACGTCACGATAGCTTCCGATGTTCCCTATCGAAATTCGAGCGTCCGAGGCGCGTGATGGCATTTGAAGGACTGATGGTGAGTGTGTCCGGTGTTCGCGGCCGCGTTGGCGGAGCGCTGACCCCTGAAATCATGGCGACGTATGCAGCCGCTTTCGGCGCTTGGGCGACTGCCGGCGGTGTGCGCACCATTGTGGTGGGCCGCGATAGCCGCGTGTCTGGCGCAATGTTCACGCGCGTGGTGCACGCCGCCCTGGAGTCGGTCGGCTGCACGGTCATTGATGTCGGAATGGCGCCAACGCCGACCATTCAGTTGGCGGTCGAATATCATCACGCCGCCGGCGGCCTGGCCATTACTGCGAGTCACAATCCGATCGAGTGGAACGCGCTCAAGTTCATTGGCGCGTCCGGATTATTTCTTTCGGCGGCCGAAGGCGCGGCCATGCGTGCCTTGCTCGAAAGCGGAATTCCACGCGCTACCTGGGACCAGCTTGGTCACATTGTCGCCGACGACCACGCAGTCGCGAGACACATCGCTCAAGTGCTGGCCTTGCCATATCTAAACGTGGCTGGCATCCGCGAAAGAAAATTTCGCGTCGCGCTTGATTGTTGCCACGGTGCGGGCGGCGTCATCATGCCGCAACTGCTGTCGGCGCTCGGCTGCGAAGTATTCGCTATTCACGACGAAACCGACGGTCGCTTCCATCGATCACCCGAACCGACTGCGGACAACCTCGGCGAACTTGAGGCGTTAGTTCGGAATACACTGGCGGATGTGGGCTTCGCCACCGACCCGGATGTCGATCGACTCGCGTTGGTGGGCGACGATGGACGCGCGTTAGGCGAAGACTATACGTTGGCGCTCGCCGCGCGCACGGTGCTACGGCACCGGCCAGGTCCCGTCGTCACCAATCTGTCGACAAGCAAAGTCGTGGAGGACGTCGCGCGCGATGCGGGCGTGCCGTTTCATTTCGCCAAAGTGGGCGAGGTCAACGTCGCGATCGCGATGCGCGAGTACGGTGCGACGATCGGCGGGGAGGGCAACGGCGGCGTGATTCTTCCGGAACTGCACCTTGGTCGTGACGCGCCGGTTGGTGCCGCCCTCTTGCTGCAGCTGATGCTCGAAGAAGGCCGACCGCTCTCGGCAGTGGTCGCCGAGCGCAAACGCTACGTCATTGTGAAGGACAAGCTGGATCGCCCCGATGCCCCGCTTGATGCGGTCTACGCCGCGCTCTTGCAGGCGTTTCCGGAGGCCGTTGCCGATACCCAAGATGGTCTGCGTTTGGATTGGCCGGATCGGTGGGTGCATCTGCGGCCCAGTGGAACGGAACCAATTGTGCGTGTAATTGCTGAGGGATCGACGGAGGCTGCGGCGCGCGCGTTGATTGCGCAGGCGCGTGAGCCACTGAGCACGTTGGCGCTCGCTATCTGACTCACCCAGAACAACCAGGCATATGTGCGGAATCGTAGGATACATCGGAATGAGGGACTCGACGCCTGTACTGCTTGATGGTCTCAAGCGGCTTGAGTACCGCGGCTACGACTCGGCCGGTGTGGCCATTCTGAATGGGAAGGGTGTCGAGACCCGGAAAGCAGCCGGTAAGATCGCGCGACTCGAAGCGGTGATAGATCTCGATCCACCGCACGGCACACTCGGCATCGCCCATACGCGTTGGGCAACGCACGGTCCGCCAACCACGATCAATGCGCATCCGCATCTCAGCCAGGACGGCACGATCGCCGTCGTGCACAATGGAATCGTAGAGAACGCAACCGCGCTCAAGGCTGGACTCGAAGCGCGAGGCTTTGTTTTTCGTTCGGATACCGATTCTGAAGTACTCGCGCATCTCATTGAAGCCGCGTACGCGGGCAATCTCGAAGCCGCAGTGATCGAAGCACTGCGGCAAGTTGAAGGCACGTACGGCATTGCAGTGATTTCCAGCAACGAGAAGGACAAGCTGGTTGCAGCTCGCAAGGGGAGTCCGCTCCTGATTGGTTTGGGAGACGGCGAGTACTACGTCGCCTCGGATGCCTCCGCCATTCTTGCGCACACACGTGAAGTGGTCTATCTCGATGACGGCGACATCGCCGTGATTACACGCGACGGCTATAAAGTGCTCGATCTTGATTCGATCGCGCGCGACAAGCCGGTGAGTCGCATCGAGTGGGATTTGCAGCAGATCGAGCGCGGTGGTTATCCGCATTTCATGCTCAAAGAAATTTTCGAGCAACCGATCAGCGTCGAGAACACGATGCGTGGTCGCCTTATTCTCGAAGAGGGATTTTCCAAACTTGGCGGGTTGAACATTTCGAAAGAAGACCTGCTCAAGATCGATAACATCATTATTACGGCGTGCGGCACGAGTTGGCACTCGGCGCTCATTGGCGAGATGATGATCGAAGAGTTGTGCCGAATTCCTGTTGAAGTGGAGTACGCCTCGGAGTTCCGGTACCGCAACCCGATCGTTACACCGACCACGTTGTGCATTGTCATCTCGCAGTCGGGCGAAACGGCAGATACGCTCGCGGCAATGCGTGAAGCGAAACGTCGCGGTGCACGCACGCTGGGTATCGTGAATGTGGTGGGGTCGACAATCGCGCGCGAGGATGATGGCGGCATTTATGTGCACGCCGGCGCCGAGATTGGCGTCGCCTCCACGAAAGCGTTTACGAGTCAGGTCATCGCGCTGGCGTTGTTCACGCTCAAGCTCGCGCGCCTGCGCGACTTGTCCGTTGAGCGCGGTCGTGAGATTGCGCAAGCGCTGGTCAAGCTGCCCGAGCAAATCCAATCAATCCTGGATCGTGCGCCAGAAATCGAAGCGTTGGCCGAGGAGTTCAAGCGTGCGTCGAATTTCTTGTACTTGGGACGCGGATACAATTTCCCCGCAGCGCTCGAAGGCGCGCTGAAACTCAAGGAAATCAGCTACATCCATGCGGAAGGCTACCCAGCCGCCGAAATGAAGCATGGTCCAATCGCGCTGATCGACGAGATGATGCCCGTAGTGTGCATTGCGCCGCATGATTCGGTGTTTGAAAAGATCGTGTCGAACATTCAAGAAGTAAAAGCGCGGAAGGGCAAAATCATCGCGATCACGACGCGCGATGAACCGTCGCTGGCCGGCAAGCTGGATTACGAATTCCGCATTCCGGAAACGATGGACCTGCTCACGCCTGTCCTCGCGGCCATTCCATTGCAGCTTCTGGCGTATTACATCGCGGTGATGCGTGGCTGCAACGTGGACCAGCCGAGAAACCTCGCGAAGTCGGTAACGGTGGAGTAATCCGCTGCGGGGCGATCATCCGCTAAATTTCGGGGATGAGCACCATCGTGGACTCCCCAGAATCGACGCTGCCGATCGCACCCGCGACGGCAGCGCCCAGCGGCAATGCCGCGGCGTTGGCCAGCCGTCGTGCGCGCGAAATTGCCAAGCGACGCACCTTCGCAATTATTTCCCATCCGGACGCCGGGAAAACCACGTTGACGGAGAAGTTGCTGCTGTACGGTGGCGCGATTCACCTCGCCGGCTCCGTCAAAGCGCGTCGTGCGACTCGTCATGCCACGTCCGATTGGATGAAACTCGAACAGGAGCGCGGCATCTCGGTGACGTCGAGCGTGTTGCAGTTTGAATACGAGGGATTCCAACTGAATTTGCTGGACACGCCCGGTCACGAAGATTTTTCGGAAGACACCTACCGGACGCTCGTGGCCGCTGACAGCGCCGTCATGCTGCTCGACAATCGCAAAGGCGTCGAAGAGCGTACGCGTCAATTGTTTGACGTGTGCAAAAAACGTCGAACACCAATTTTCACGTTAGTCAATAAGTGCGATCGCCACGGCGAAGATCCGCTCAAGCTGATCCAGGATGTCGAAGCAGATTTAGGAATTGATTGCTTCGCTGCGACGTGGCCGATCTTCACGGACGATGTCTTTGTCGGCGTCTATGATCGTCGCCATCGTCGCGTCCACATGTTTGAACGGAGTGATGATCGTGGCGCGTCGCGCGCGGGCGTTGTCGACGCGGATATCCACGATCCCCGCATTCACGAACTCGTCGGCGCCGCTGCGTATGCACGGCTCACCAACGACATTCAGTTGCTTGATGCTGCGGGGCACGCCTTCGACCACGAACGTGTGCTTGATGGGACGCTCACGCCGGTATTTTTTGGCAGCGCGCTCACCAACTTTGGTGTTGAGCCGTTCTTGCGCGAATTTCTCGAACTGGCGCCGCCACCGGGACCACGCACGGCGACCACGGGCGAAATCATGCCCGATCAAAACGGCTTCACGGGCTTTGTGTTCAAGATCCAGGCGAACATGGATCCCAAGCATCGGGATCGTGTGGCGTTCGTGCGCATTGTGTCAGGAGAGTTCACGGCGGGACTATCCGTGCTGCATCAGCGCACGGGCAAACAACTGCGTCTCGCTGCACCACAGCAATTCATGGCGCGTGAACGCGTCGGCATTGAAGAGGCTTGGCCGGGAGACGTGATCGGTATCATGGATCGCGGCACGCTGCGTATTGGCGACACACTCGGCGGCGATGGTGCGATGGAATTTCAGGGCATCCCGCGCTTTCCGCCCGAGCACTTTGCGCGCGCCATTCCAGCAGACCCGTTGAAGCGCAAACAATTTGACAGCGGATTACGCCAGCTCACCGAAGAGGGCGCGGCGCAAGTGTTTTTTGCTGAAACGTCGACGGGGTCGCAACCGATCGTTGGCGCGGTGGGTCAGTTGCAGTTCGATGTAATGGCGTTTCGGCTCGAACACGAGTATGCGGCGCCCTGCAAGTTCGAGAAAATGACGTATCGCTTCCCACGTTGGCTGACGGGCCCGAAGGCTGAAGTCGAACGTGTCGCGAACGGGCAGTCTCGCATGCGCCTCTTTGATCACAAGGGCAACACGGTGGTGCTTTTCTCTGATGCCTGGGCATTACGTCGCGCGCTGCAGCACGAAGACACGGTGACGTTTCACGAGACACAGCCGTAGCGCGAGTGGGCGATAATGCAAATGCGAAGGGCGCGACCAGTACTGGTCGCGCCCTTCACGTTTGCATCATCGCCGTACTTACTCTTCCACCGCAGCGACGACGGGCCGTGCGATTTCGATCTGCCGACCAACATGGCCGATGATGAAACCGCCATCTTCGGACGACGCGAAGTAGATGCGCAAACACGTCGTTGGATTCGCTCCCTTCCGAAGCTGATCGCTGCAATCGACTTCGCCGTGTCCATCGCTGAACACGTATGGCGATCTGCGCGTGGAATCACCGGCAGAATAGTCGACCTCGAGATCGGCAAACACTTCGGCCAACGGTCGGCTGAGCGCACGATCCTGACGACGACGACCAACTTCGCCGAGCGCCTTCAAATACTTCCACGCCGTATCAGGATCGGGGAATACCGATTCCCGTGCTGACGAGAACGCGGAGGGCAGTAGGCGAAGCGCGTCGGCATACATCGCCTCTGCGCGTTCTACTGCCTCGAGTACGGATTCCGGCGCATCGCTGGCCGGCTTGGAAATGGGCTGCCGTTGCTTCACGGCGGCCAGCGTCGTGCGCAGTGATCGCGTCATCGCCCGTTCGGAATCGAGGAGCTGTCGTGTATCGACTAACCGCTCGCGTGTGCGTGAGAGTTCGCCCTCCGACTGCTTCATTGCTTCTTCGTAATCACGCACCAGCGTGATAAGCTGCGGCCGATCCAGCTCAGCGCTGTTTTCTGTTGCCAGCAGCGCATCGGCGGCATCTGGACGCTTGCCGTATGCAGCCGCGCGATCATCACGCAGCGTGTCGACGATGACGGGTTCGGACATTGGGCGCTGCACTGACACTTCAGCGAGACGCTGCACCAATCGACGGCGTTCGCCCGGCAGCGCGAGTGCGCGGGCCAGCACGAGCGGATGCTGGAACGGATCGGACTCGAGCGTGAAACCCGGCAAATAGGCGCGCGCCGAACCGAGGAACACACTGCGAGCGTGTCCGCCAACGGCATCGGAGAGCGCGAACGTGTCGGAGTGACGGAGCATGAAGCACAACCCCAATCCGAACATCTCAGCGGCGAACTGCTCAGGGGGAATGACGAAGCCGCCGTCTGGCAATTCGGTGAGCAACAAGACCGGCATTGTGCGCGCCGGATCACAGAGCACGAACCGAACGAAGGCATCGAGCGTCCCAGCTTCGAGCTGCGTGGGGACGCGTTGCAGCGGGCCATCATTGGACACGAGCGTGAATGTTTGATCGAGCTCTGGCAGGAGACGTGGCGCTCGTACTGGTGGAGCTGCACCGGTCGCAGCGCCGCCGTCGGTTCCGACACGGATGTTCAGCTGACGCTGCACCATGCCATTGGAGGACGTGGTCGCCACATACGTGACATGCGTTGACCATTGGAGCGCGCGGTCGAGGGGGTCCGGAGCGTGGACCACGATGTCTGCGAGTGCCGAGGTGTCGGTGCGGAACGGCGCCCAGCGGAGAATACGGCCTCCATCGAGCGTCAAATTCGCCGGCGAATTCCACGTGAGTTCCTGCCCGTGGTCGAGACC
>JAYTTR010000200.1:0-8337 GCA_043744935.1 Gemmatimonadaceae bacterium | reverse complement strand
CTTCTTTGAACGTGACGCGACCGGCTTTAAACGCCACGGTGTTCACGTTGGCGATGTTGTTGCCGATGACATCCATGCGCACCTGGTTGTTGCGCAGGCCGGACACGCCGGCGTAGAGAGAGCGAAGCATTCGTGGGGTCCTCTGTGTGGGAAGGTCGCGACTAGCTGCGAATCTGCGTCAGCTTGCTCATCGGAAGGCTGAGAGAATCGCCAATGATGAGGATGGGATTGCCCTGTTCGTACCGCATACCGGTGATCCGTCCGGTTGTGTAGGTCTTCACACTTTGAAACGTGCCGCCATCCGTTGCGACGCTTGCACCGTACGTGTACTTCCCGGCCTTGAGCGGTGGGACAAATGTGAGATCCTTCGTGTCGAACGCCTGCTGACCGGCAACCACATTCGACAACGCCGCGGTTGATGTCTCGCCATTCGCTCCCGTGGCCGTCACGATCCCGGCGCCATGATTCGTGCCGGCATCAATGAGCACCGTGCCGCTCAGGGAACGGTCAATGAACAACTCATTGCCCTCGGTCACGCCCGTCTTGCCCACCGTGGCCATCGCCGCCTGTCCTTCAATGAGCGACACCAGGTTTTCATTCGCGGTTTTCTGGTCCGCCGTGAGTGCCGCAATACTTGCCGCGATCGCGGTCTCCGCTTTCCCCTGCGCATCGAATTTTGTATTCAGCTCCTGCAATTGTTCAACAGACGAGAACTGCGCGAGTTGTGCCGCCATGTCCTTACCATCCATCGGATTGAGCGGATCCTGATTCTTCAACTGCGAGACGAGCAATTTGAGAAAATCATTCTTGCCTAACGACAGGGGATTGGTTGGCAGGGTACGCGGGCCCGACGGCGCGGCGGGGCCGACAACTGGGTCTGGCGCGGTCGTACCAAACGCATCGGCAAAGCTGCTGCTGTGCTTAACACTCGTGATCATGACGCATCCTCGTTGAAGGTGCTGCGCCGACCACGCTGGTCCGCGCGTTGTTGTTGCTCGTCGCGCGCACGTCGCGCGTCGTCTTGCTTGTCCCATTCGCGCGCATTGGGCGAACGCTCCCGCTGTTGCTGTGGCGTTGCATCATTGTTCGTCGACGACGACGCGTTTGCACCGGCGGGGCGCAAACCGGCGCGCTCGCCAACGAGCCGCGTTGTCTCTGCTTGGTCAACACGTGCCACTGACGTGATACGTACGCTGTCACTGTCTAACCCGCGCGAATTCAACGCATCCTGTAATTCTGCAGTGCGCATCCGCAGCCGATCGGCGGTTGCTGCATCGGTCGAGATATGCGTATCAACGATGTTGCCACGAAGGTCGACCGTAATCCGTTGCTTCGTACCGTCAGCGCCATCAACATCAAGCGTCATACGAGAGAGTGCGGCTGCAGGTGCATCCTCACGTCGCTGCTGCAAGTCGGACACACGATCTGCTGATGCGGCGCCAGCGGGCGCCACGTTTGCAATGGGATGCCCGGAGGTTGTTGTGAGCGAGGGCATTGGCGTCCCGGTGGTAAACGCCGTCGCGTCAGGTACGCGTCCATTGCCACGTTCGCGCATACCGCCGCGATCCGTCGTCGATGCCCGATCATCGTTCGTGCGCGCATCGCTGCTGCTATTTGTATCTGCCTGCGTTCGTGCGCCCGCTGCGGCGTACGCAGCGAGCGGTGCGGCCAGACGCGACGTCGATTCCGGGGCGGCGCTCGTTGACGCGACGCGTGCAACCGCGGCAACGTTCGCGACGCCGGCAATGCTTGCAACACGCGCCGTACTCGACACCATGGCTGCATTGTGACGATCAACTGCTGCTGCACTCGCTGATGCGGCATCGAGACTTTGCCCATCCTTCGGCAATTCTAGATGTCCAGGATCGCGAAGGCCGAGCGTACGCAATCCCTCCTCGCGTGCGATGCGCTGTAAACGCGCGAAGCCTTCCGCGTTCGTCCATGCGCCGTCGATCGTTACATCCGCGGCTTCTCCCCGTGTGTGCGCTGAATCACGCGTCCACGTGACCACATCACCAGCTCGGGTTCGACCCTGCGCGAACAGAAAATCCTGTCGGTCTTGTGAACGCACGGTTTCGACCACCTGGACGTCTTGCCCATACTCGGACTTCATGCGTGCAATCACGCGTTCAAGACGTGACCGAAACTCGGGGACCAGCGCGTCCGTGTCGCGCACCGGCGTTGAAACGTCGCCCGTCGGCGCGATCATGTTTGCACTCGCGGCCAACAATGCGGCTTGTGGAGTTCCGGCTTGCGCGAGGAGCGCGTCAAGTGCGCCGCGAGCATCGGCGCCTTGTAGATCACCCATTGCCAACAGCTGCTCAACACTCGTGCCGCGCTTCCCAGCAATACGCGCGAGCGTATGCCCAGCAGTACTCGAGGCGCGCGCCCCACTGCCGTCGCGGCCTGCGGGGCGAATATCACCAACCAGCGCGCGCGCGTCTGATGCACGGCCATGTTTGAGGATGCTGTAGCGCAACGCATCCGTTGTCGTGTTCGCGGACGTCGCATCGCCGGCCGACACGGTGGGCCCATCGAGAACGAGATCCAATAGCGACACTCCGTTTTCCGGCGCAGCGTTCACCGCAGGTGCGCGCGCGGTATCGTCCAGGTTCGCGAGCCGCGCGAGCAATGCTGCGAACTCCGGTGTGGTCGCGCCGATTGCTGGTGTATCCGGACTCACGTCATCCATATCCATTCGACGGGCGGGAGCGGACGTTGGCGGTAGAAAATTCGGAATGGTCATGGCTTTGCGACCGGCTTAGTCTCTGCTTTGCCGTCCGGCTTTTGCACTGACTTGTTTTCCAATTTGCTCTCAGGCTTGCCGTCCGTATTACCCTCCGGCGCACGTACCGCGCCTTTCGAAATGACCGCTGCACGTTGCGGAGAAAATGACGTCAAGATCGCAGCCGCCTGGCGATCACTCATCATGCTGAGAATCGTGCGCACGTCACCGTCGGTCATTTGCTCCAACACCTTCGCTGCCTCTTTTGCCTGCATCGCGCCGAAAATTTTTGCGAGCCGCTGCTCCGGCAACGAGGTCTGCAACGTTTCTACCTTCGCGACCGGTTTCGCGGCTGCATGAGTCTCGGCTGCACCGTCCACCTTTACCGTCGTTCCCGTTACCGCTGCCGCTTTTGCGTCGGCAAGACCCTTCGTTTCCGCTTTCAGCGTCGCCCGTGCCGCAACGAGCGCACGAATGCTGTCCGCAGGTGTCACCTCTTCGTGCGTGGGAATCGGCGCACTCGCTACCGAAATGCTGTCGTGCGCGGTATTCGCTGCGGTTGAGTCGTGCTCCGCTTCTTTCTTTGGAGGATTTGCCTTCACGCTATCTGCGTGCTGAGACGAATCTGCCGCGAATGCTTTTGACGCGCGCATGTAGGCAAAGCCTGATCCGCCGCCCACACCCGCGAGAATGGCAATGACGATTGGAATAATCAGTTGCTTCATCGATTTGGACCATCGTTCCGGGTAGACGAACTGCCCGGCGAGCTCTCGCTCGAATCGGACGACGCGTGCGCGTCATCCCGGGCTTCTGCACGACGTGCGAAACGGCCGAGGGCAATCTCGTCCATCTGTAGTCGATCCTGCTGTGCAACTTCGTTTCGCCACACTTCTGCATGTCGTTCCTTCAGTCGATCCAGCACGCGACGATCACGTGCTGCATCATCGAGTGCACGCTGCGCATCACTGACCACTGTGTCGGCCGCCACCACAGAATCCGCGGCCAGTTCGACACGTTGCTCCAGCGATTGCAACACGTAGCCCAATTGATGCAAATGACCAACGCGTGGTTGTGCGCTTTGGGCCGCGTCCACCTCGGCGCGCGAGCTGGCATGCAATTCCGTCAGTGCATCGTGTGCGCGACGTGCATCGTCGGCAGCATCCCGCGCATCCGTTAGCGCCAGCGCTTTCGCTTGTTCATGTTGCTCGCGCAGCTCAAGCACGCGCTGCAGACGAAAATGAAACATCAATCGCGCCTCGCGACGGACGCTTCGATGGACTCAGCAATTTGCGCAAGCTTGATGTACGTATCGCCGTACGGCGTACTTTGGTCGGGACGCTGCTGCAAGAACTCGAGCACGCGCGCGCGATAGAGCAGCGCGGCATCGACGTACGGGTCACTCCCCTTCTGATACGCGCCCACCATGATCAAATCTTCCTTCTCGCGGAACGCCGCTTCGAGGCGGAGCATAGCGCTGCCTGCGCGTCGCTGTGTTTCGTTGATGATCTGATCGCGCACTCGACTCTTGGATTCCAGCACGTCAATCGCCGGAAAGTGATTTTGCGCCGCGAGGCGTCGCGTCAGTACGATGTGTCCATCAAGAATGGAGCGCGCGGCATCGGCGACCGGTTCGTTGAAATCATCGCCATCAACGAGCACGGTATAGATGCCGGTGATGCCACCATGCGCGGCATTTCCCGCGCGCTCAAGCAAACGCGGGAGCAATGAGAACACCGATGGCGGATATCCTTTCGTCGTCGGTGGTTCGCCGGTGGCGAGTCCGATTTCACGCCAAGCCATGGCCACGCGCGTGACGGAGTCCACCATCAACAGCACGTGCTTGCCTTGGTCGCGAAAATATTCGGCAATTGCCGTCGCGACCAATGCCCCGCGCGCACGAACGAGTGCCGCTTGATCACCGGTTGCCACAATGATGATGGATCGTGCGAGCCCTTCAGGGCCCAGCGAATTCTCGATGAAATCGCGCACCTCGCGACCGCGTTCGCCCAGGAGCGCAATCACATTCACATCGGCCTTTGCTTGTCGAGCGATCATGCCGAGCATCGTGCTCTTTCCAACACCAGATCCCGAGAAAATACCAATACGCTGTCCACGGCCTATCGTGAGGAGTCCATCGATGGCACGCACGCCTGTTTCGAGCGGCCGATCAATGACTTCGCGTTCGAGCGGGTTGGGTGGCTCGGCAGAAAGTGGAACGCGCGTCACCACATCCAGCTTGCCCTTGCCGTCAATGGGATGACCGAGCCCATTCAAAACACGGCCGAGCAATCCCGGGCCAACGTCGACGCCAAACGTGCGACCAAGCGGTTGCACACTCGATCCAGGATGTAGTCCATCGAGTTCACCCAGTGGCATCAAGAGCACGCCGCGCTCGTGAAACCCGACCACTTCGGCGAGGACGGAGCGGTCACGTGAATGGCTCGTGATCCGGCAGAGCGAACCGAGACCAACGTCGAGTCCCGTTGCTTCGAGGACGAGTCCAACCACACGCGTGACGCGACCATAGGACGCGAAGCGATCATCGCGATCGAGTCGCGATGCCATGGCTTCCGCGATGGGTGTCATCGATCCCGGCAGCGAGTGCGAAGGGTGCGTCGCGAGGCTCATGCCTGGATTTGTCCGATGCTGCGGTACGCGCGCTCGAGCGACGTATCAACGCGCCCATCAATCACGCGCTCACGACCTTCCACCAAACAGCCACCGCGGTGCAACGTTTGATCCGCGATCCAGCGGACGTCCTGCATCCGGCCAGCGGCATCGGGGGTAAGTGTACCTCCGCAGGTCGTCATGTCGTCGGGATGCAGGCGAACAATGATGACTTGATCCAGTGGAAATTCCGACAGCGCGCGACGTACCAAGTCACGCACGATGGATGGATCGACGGTGACTTCACGTTCGACAATGTGCTTTGCGACAACAACAGCGAGTGCCGCAAGATTCTCTTCGGCATTGGCAGTCCACCGCTCTTCGTGCAGTCGTACGGTATCCAATGCGTCCGCGAGTGCAGCCAACGCCGACGCGAGTGACGCATCGTGTTCGGCGCGCACGGAGCGTACGGCGTCTGCGTGCCCGCGTGCATAGGCGGCCGATTCGACGCGCTCCTGCAAGTCTGTATCGGTAGGCGGTGCATGCTCGGTGTCATGTTCGACGTGCGCGTGAAACGATGCGTCATTCGAAGGCACCGAAAAAATGTCTGGCATTTCGAGTTCATCGAGTGCCCAAGGGAGCGCTTGCATGGGTCGCGTCTCGTCAGATGAGGACATCGTCGGATCCTGAGCTTATCACGATTTCGCCCGTCTCTTCGAGCGCCCGCACCTTCGAGACGATATCGGATTGCGCCGCTTCCACGTCGCGCATCTTGACGGGTCCCAGGAACTCCATCTCTTCCTTGAGCCCGGCCACGGCGCGTTGCGACATGGTGCCCATGATTTTCGTGCGGAGTTCCGGACTCGCGGCCTTGAGTGCCAACGACAGTTGCTTGACGTCCACTTCGCGAAGCAACCGCTGCAGGGATTTGTCGTCGAGTGCACTGAGGTCTTCGAACACGAACATGAGATTCTTGATCTGATCGCTGAGTAGCGGATCCTTCTCGGTGACGAGATCGAGAACTTCCTTTTCCAACGAGGAGCTGACCAAGTTGAGAATCGCTGCCACCGCGGCAGGGCCACCGACCGAACTCAAACCCTGCGAGAAGGCGAGATCGGCTTCACTGCCGATGGCGCGTTCCACGAGTGATATCATTTCAGGGGCAACTTTTTCCATACGCGCTATACGGAACATCACTTCGCCACCCATCGCCGGTTCAAGTTCGCGCAAAATGGCGGCGACTTGTGCAGGGTCGAGATGGGCGAGAATGAGTGCGATGGTTTGCGGATGCTCGCCGCGCAACGTGTTACTGAGCTGCTGGGGATCAGCGCGACGTAAACGACCAAAGCGATCGCTATCGGCAAGCTGTCCCTGAATGCGTTTGAGAATGGCGGCGGCTTTCACTTGGCCAAAGGCACGTTCCAAGACGTCGCGCGCGAATTCCACACCACCAGCGCTCAGTGAATCGACACCTATGGTGAGTTGGAGCCACTCCGTTAACACCATCTCCACGATGGCCGGCGGTACACGATCAAGTTGCGCCATCTCAAGAGCTACAACTTCGGCCTCTTCAGCCTGCAAGGCTGCCGTCAACTTCGCGGCATGTTCAGAACCGATGGCCATACAGACAATGGCCACCTTCTGACGGCCAGTCAGACGTTCTGGTGCATACTTCTCAGTGTTGGATTGGCGAGCGAGCGCAGTCATCGGTTCGTTCTATCCGCCAATCAGGAGTTCAGCCAACCGCGCGTCACGCGCACGGCAGCATCTGGGCGTTGGTCAACCGTGGCCATTGCTTGTTCGCGTTCAAACGTGGTCGGCGGTGGTGGCAGCATTGTTGCACGGCGTTGATCTTCGAAGCCCATCTCGTCCGTCTCACTGCCCGCAGATAACGCCGAGCGCAGTTGTGCGGATGCTGGCAATTCTGGATAGGCGGGCGTTGGGGGCAGCGTGCCGCGAGTCTCTGCAGTGTTCGCCGACTTCCTGGGCTTCAATGCGCTGAGCATGACGACTGCGACAATGAGCAGGACCACGAGCGCGGAGATGGCGACGAGGGGCTTTGGATTCGCCTGCAACTTCGTCATCATATCGGGCGTCGGCAGCGTATCGGCCTTCGGGAGCGGCGCCGGGATATCGAATGGCGCACTCATCACCGAGATGAGATCACCGCGAGTCGAGTCAACGCCCAGTGCATTGCGCACGAGCGTTTCAATACGCGTGATCTCGTCGGCGTTCCGTGGTGTGATGACTGGTGCGGCGAGCGCTTTTTTCTTTGTGGTGTCCACCACTGGCATCGTGACTTTGTCGGCAACTAGTACCGCGACCGTCAGTCGTTTCACGTTGCCGATGGCACCGCTAAAACTTTCTACACTGTGTGTATTTTCGTACGACGTCGATGTTTGCGAGGAACTCGCCCCCTGACTCGGCGAACTTGGCGTGACTTCGCTCTTCTGCTCGGTGGCCAGGGCCTGCTTGTCTGGATCGATTGCCTGGACCGTGCGTTCGACCTTGTCAAAATTGATCGATGCGGCCACCTGTACACGCGCATTGCCCGCACCGACAAGACTCGACAATAGTTTGTCGGCCTTCTGTTGATAGTACGTTTCAACTTCGCGTTGGACGCTGAGCTGTCGACTGGAGAGGCCAGTCATCGAGCCATCGTCATCCATGGTGAGTGCTTGTCCGCGCTCGTCAACGATCATCACGTGCTGTGCATCAAGTCCGCCGACGCTGCTCGATACCAGGCTCGCAATGCCACGCACCGTTTCTGCACGCGGCGATTCACCACTGGTCATTGTGAGCGTCACGGAGGCTTTTGACGGCCGTTCATTTTTCTTGAACAGCTGATCGTCTTCGAGCGCGAGGTGCACCTGCACGGCTTTGACGTCACGCATCTTGCCAATCGTGCGCTCGAGTTCTCCTTCAAGCGCGCGGCGGAAGTTCACGCGTTGCGTGTAGTCCGTCATACCCCACGACGGTTTGTCAAACAGTTCGAGACCAGGACG
>JAYTTR010000199.1:0-8348 GCA_043744935.1 Gemmatimonadaceae bacterium | reverse complement strand
CACTTTGTGCTCCGTGGATCGGCAGCGTTCACGCAAATATTGTCATGGCTCGGGCTCATCCTCTGGCTTGGCGGTGCGGCGTTCGCGTGGATATCGCGTAATAGCGCGCGGCCAGCCACGCTACAATAGTCACCGATTCTCGTTGAAACCTGTCGACGGGTAACGCGCGTTGCCCGTCGACAGGCCAGATCCGGAACAAGGTGAGTGTGAGCATTTGCCAAAAATTGCTGGGCGGTCTAACCGTCCAAACGAGTTTCGTGCATTTAATGACTCCGTTCTGTTTGGCGAACATGAATTCTATCGTCCACTAGGCCGCCGTCCTAATTCCCCCGTGCGTTGCACTGAGTCTGTGAATTCGCGGTGCCTAACAAACGTTGCAGTCAAAGAAATTGCGGTACGCCGCCCAATTCACAGTTGGTTCATTGAAGTCTTTCCAGCAAAACGTGCGCGTTTAAAAAGCGCAACACGTCTGTCTACTGAATGATGGACCGTGAACAGTCGCAACTACAGGAACAAGTCGGGGCGGAGTCGGCTGCGTATCGCCCAGAGCAGCGAACCGCCAATCGTCGACATACCAAGTCGCACGCGCGCATTACCGCGACTGCCGGCACGCCATTCGTTGATGGCGGGCAACGCAACCGTTGCTTCGGTCACTCCGACACCGCCGAAATCTGCCGCGATCGTGCGTACGCGCGTGAGCGTCGCGCGTCGTGGCTGCCCCGCGTCGGCGTCGATCAACAGACTGACTTGGTCACCATTGCGGAGCGACGCGGCGCCTGCGCCATGAAACTGCAACCGTAACTCGAGCGAGTCGATGCGCCCAAGCTGCAAGAGCACGGTGCCCGCCTGCACGGCCTTGCCAAGTAACAGTTGTGGCGTGTCGGTGAGTACGACTCCATCCGCCGTCGCGCGAACCGTCATCGCACGCTGAAACGCATTGAGATTCTCGGCGCGCAAATCGGCCGCCTGCGCCATGGCGGATACGAGAGGTGCGTCGTCGTTGCCCCGCGCCAGTGTCGCACGTTCCAGCAGTTGCAGCATGTCGCGGTCAAGCCGCTTCCGCGCCAGCGCGCGACTTACATCGGGGTTCACGATGGTGAACACCGGCACGCCGGCCCGCACCTGCTCGCCTGCCTGTACCAGCACCTCGCTGATAATGCCAGCCGATGGCGCGACGACGCGCGTGAGCGCTGCCGGAAACGCTGTGAACTGTCCGTTCACGCCACGCGGCCACGGGATCAGCAACGCGAGCAGCACGCCGAGGACAACACCCCATCGACCGCGGAGCGGAGCAGGCACAAAGCGAAGCACGCGTCCGGTGGGCGCGTCTCGGGAGGCGCGACTCAACTGTTGCGTCACGCTGCGAATCGCGCCAAACCACGCCCACAGCCGTCCGCGTTGCCAGAGCGCCAGCACCGCGAAGAGCAAGGCCGCAACCAAGAGGCCGAACGTTTGAGCCGTCCACCCTGCAATAAATCTCAGGGTGAAAAAGTAAACGGATGCGATGTACACGGTCGCGAGCGCGCCGTACCAGAGGAAGATGCGGCGCTCACGCTCCGTGACGACGGGCTCTGCTTGCGTGGGAAGCCGGAGCACCGACGTGACATACCAATTGAAGTAGCCTAATGCGCGCTGTCGCAAGTTGGGAATCTCCAACCAGTCACTGAGCGCGAAGTATCCGTCGAGGGGGATGAGCGGATTCAGGTTGGAGATGATCGCCAGTGTGCCTGCCATAAACGTGGCCATTAGCGCTACGGTGTGGATCGGCGAGCCGGGCATCGTCAACGTCCAGACGACCGCGGCGGCCGAACCGATCAGCAATTCAACCCACGCGCCAGCGGCCGTCACCCACAGTCGCTGCCGTACGTCGGTGAACGTCCACGCATCGTTCACGTTGCAGTAGAACGCGGGCTGAAAGTAGATGATCATGAAGCCCATCTCGTTTACTTCCCCGTCGAACGCTTTGCATGCGTACGCGTGACCAAACTCGTGCAGTGTGACGATCACAAGGTACGTGCTCCATAACAGCATGGCCGTACCAAACGTGAACGCGGTGGGCTGCAGCAATGCCGTAAATGATGACACGAGCTCGCCCCATCGGGAGATGAGCAATCCCGCGAAGCAGGCAAAGATGAACAGTGATGCGTAAACGAACGCTGGAGTGAAGCACCACCGCAGCCAAGGCATGGTGCGATTGAGCATGGCGTCAGGATTACTCATTGGGAAACGCATGCGCAGCAATTCTCCGCGGAACAACGGCGGACGTCGACGTTCGCGGCGCTCCTGACGCAGCCGTTCCAACTGCGCTGACGTTTTCTCGGCGAACGTCCGATCAACGAGCCCCAGCGTTCCCAGTCGCGTCGCGAACGCATCCACCGACGCGGCGGAAATTACCATGCCCTCGGTGAGCAGTTGCGCGGCAATCTCGCCGATGGTCCGTTGTCCATCGAACATCGCAATCACGCGTGCCTCGGCCTCGCGAAAGCGCAGATAGCTGCCAGTGAGCGGATTCTTGATGACGAAGGCCGACTCGCCTTGGAACTTCTGCTCGACCACGCGGACGCCGGCAGCGATCGTCGGACGACGGGGGATGCTCATGGCGCGACCTGCGACACGTCAGCGTGCGATACGACGAACGCGCTCGCCAGCCACCAACCCAGAGCGAATCTCCACGCGTTCGCCGAACACGCCGCCAATCATCACAGGACGCATCACGGTCCGTGACCCGTCCCTCACCACGACGTAGCCCTCTTCGCTGACAGCGCTGCGCGGAACGGCGAGCACGCGTCGTGATGCTCGTGGCAACTCAACGAGCACCGCACTTCCCGCGAGCAAGGCCCGCCCGCGGTCGTCGATCTGCAGCACCGCTTCGCGCGTGCCGCTTGCGGCGTCGATTGCCGGCGCAACACGTAGCACGCGGGCGGTGAGCGTGTGTTGGTCGACGGTTTGCACGGTGAGTCGCGAACCTGTGCGAATGGTCCCCGCGTCTGATTCGGGCACTCGTGCGCGTACGAGATAGGGCCCACGCGCTGTAACTCGCACGACGGTGTCGGTGGTTGCCAGCAAGCGTCCGGGCTGCACGAACCGTGCGCTCACGACGCCGCTGAACGGGGCCACGATTGTGGTGCGCTCCGCCGCCAGATCGGCCTCGCGCTTGGTAACCTCGGCCAATCGCAACTGATACTCGGCGTCTTCCAGCTCGGCGGCAGGCACGTTGTTAGACGCCCGCATCTCCTTCACGCGCCACGCCGCTTTGGTGGCGCGCTCAAGCGCGACGTCCGCGCGAGACACGGCCAACCGCTGCACATCATCGTCCAACCGGCCGATCACCTGGCCCGCAGTCACCGCCGATCCGAGATCTACCGTAAGCGCACGCAGTACACCGTCTGACCGGACACCGATGGCCGCGTCTTGCTCCACATACAATTGCGCCGGGAGGCGCAGCGGTTCACTCGCAGTCATGGAATCCACTACCACAAATTCGCTGGACATCGGTGACGACGTAGCTCCGCTTACGGCGATCGATGCCGTTCTGCTATCTGCTTTCGCCGCATTGGCATCGGGCGTAGCGGAACACGCCGTAAGCACGGCGAGATAACCAGCCGCGACAGCTGCGGTATAGCGACTGTTCAGGGCGATCACGCGGTAAGTCTCCATGAAAGCAGGCGCAGCGCGCGCACTGGGCCTCGTACCAGACGCGCGCCGAGCGAGGCCGGCGCGGTGAGGACGCGTAGGAACGGGGTCATGCCAGGGCGCAACAGGTTGTCTTGATTGGCGACCAGTGCGCGCACGGGAAAGTCAGCCGTGGTCACGGTGTCGCTGGCGCCGGCGGGAAGTAGTGCGATGCTGAGCACCCGCCCTTCAAAGGTGCGCTGTGGAAGCGCTTCGCTGCGGAGCCGTACGCGCTGATTTACGGAGATCCGGTCAATTTCTCGCTGCGGTACCGTGAACACGACTTCAAGCGAATCGGTACGGCCGATCATGAGCAATGGGGATCCGGCCTGCGCGCGTGACTCGAGCAGCTCGTCGAGTCGCTCGGTGAGCACGATACCAGCCACTGGCGCCCGGATCACGCTGGCTCGCAATTCAGCACCAAGGAGCTGCAGGACACGTCGGCCCGTCTCCGCGCGCAGTCGTGCTACGCGCTCTCCGACCGCATTACCACGGCTGGCTTCCAAGGCAGCCTCGCGCTCCGCCGCCAGCACATCGGCGTCGGCGGCGTCGCGGGCACCACGGCGATCACTGTTGCGCAGCCGCAGCAACGGGTCTCCTTGCGCGACTACCTGTCCGCTCTTGACCAGCACCTGCTCTATTTGTCCATCCACGAGTGACCGTACGATCGCGCGCTCGGCGGGCAGCAGCAACACCTGCGCGCCGTCTACCCGCAGAGGCCATCGCACAAGCGTGAGCAGGAGCAGCCCCACGAACAGCGCCAGACCAGCCATTTGTTTGGTGCGCCTGGGAAGCGCCCGGAGCGCCCGGCGTCGCTCGCCGATGGCGCCGAGCATGTCGACCAGTGGCACCTGCGAGTAGAGGCGCGCGTTGCGGATGGCGACCGTGGCTTGATTTGCCAGAATCTCGGCGACTTCACGCTGATGCTCCGACGCGAACTCAGCGCGTTCTGCTTCAAGGAGCATGATGCCGACGATCCCTTCTTCGTCGCGCAGTGGCAAGTATAGTCCGCTGCGGACGTCGTCAGCCGCAAGATCGCCCGCAAAGAACTGCAGGAACATGCGCTCGGCGTCGGACGCGGGATCTTCGCGGTTGGAGACATACAGACCCTCGCCGCGGCCAGCGGCCCACGCGGCGCGTTCGGCGAGGTCCTTGAGACGCGAGTCGTTCGCATCGACGGTGTCTGCGCCGGAGAGAGCGCGGACGTCGCAACGCCCGTCTTCATACAGCGCCAGCGCTCCGCGATCAAAGGTGAGCGCACGCGCCGCGAGATTGACGACTGCGCGCAGTACGCGGTCAAGATCGAGCGTCCCCGTGACTTCGCGGCTGAGTTCCGCAACCAAGGCGAAGTCACGCGCCTTTTCCGTGAGCTGCGCTTCCCGCTGCAGAAAGCCTCCGATAGCGCTCGCCGCGCTAAGCATACTGGCGAACGTTTCTCGCTGCGCTTCGTCCGGCGCTCCGTTGGCCGCAGGGCGCAGTACCCGCAGTACGCCCAAGAGCCGCTTGTCTGGGCACTTGATCTCCCGCGCGATCACGAACGAGTCCGCTTCGTGCTCGCTGAGCCGCATCTGCGCGTCGCCGTCGAGTCGCTGCACTTCCCGCGCGAGCAGATCGACGCCGCCGACCATAATGCGTGAGAGGCCGCCGGCGTCAGGAATCCAGAATGATCCGCCGTATCCCTCGACCGCAGCGATTGCATGACCCAACAGCGCTTGCCAGAGCTGCACGCTCTCGCGCGCCGCAAGAAACGCTTCGGTGGCGTCGTGCAGATCGCTGAGACTCGCGAGGGGAGCGCCGGTCATGGCTGGCGCGGCATTGGTCGTGCTGGCGAACACATGCGGTCAATATGCCGCGAGTTAGTCGAAGCGATAGAGCAATGTTGGAAAACACGACCGTAAACAATACCGCCGTACGATCAACCCAGAGGCTGATCGTACGGCGGTACACAAACACCCTAGCAGCGCACCAACGACGTGGTGCGACCGCCAAACATCACGGCGCGACCATACGCGGTGCGATGCGATCTTCGAACTCACTTATCGTCAGTTCAATCGCCTCGGCCTGCTTGCCAGTCTCGTTCAACACCTTAACCTGCTGATCGTTAGTCAGATCAATGCGGATGAACTTCTGGTCGGATTTGAATGCGTTGCTCATGGGGTGCTCCTAATAAAAGAGGGTAGTCCTGCGTGCACTGCGTTGGATGGCCACGACGGCAGACTTGAGAAGAGCTTAGCGGACCGTCGTGAAAGGACCGTGAAAGGACTGCATCGACCGTGAAACGGTGCCGAAGTCGGCGGCTACTCGATGAACCCGCGGTTCGGAGCTATGCGATCCTCAAACTCGCCGACCGTCAATTCAATCGCCTCGGCCTGCTTTCCGATTTCTCTCATCAGCTTGCTCTGCTGATCGGGGGTGAGGTCAATCCGGACCAACTTCGAGTTGGACTTGGGTTCTACGCTCATGGTCGGCTCCTAAAAGCGAGGGGTGCGGCGGTCACTTGGTAAGTGACCACGATGGCTTGCATGATCTTATGTTATCGTGCCCGCGTGAATAGATCGTGAAAGGTTCGACATTTTCGTGAAAGCCGTTTGTTCTGCCTCGCGATCCTTGGTTGCCATGCACACTGCCGACGTCGACGGACTGCACCTGCGAGTTTGTGCCGAGCCGGGGCTTTATGCCGCCACCGCCGGTGCGCGCATTGCGCTACCGCACAAGTCATTGGTGTTGCTGGCATACCTCACGATGGAGACGGGAGCGCACACGCGTGCGCATCTCTCGACAATGCTTTGGGCCGACTCCGACGAAGCGCATGCCGCAATGTCGCTTCGACAGGCACTCAGCAAGTTACGCGACGCTGTCGGAGACGCGGTCTTTGCTGATCGAGCCAACGTTCAGATAACAGCGACTGCACTGCGATGCGACGCGTTGGAGTTTGTGTCGGCGCTGGAGCAATCGACGCTGCCGTCGGCGATGGTCCCGGTACATCAAGCCTTCGATGGATTGTCGATCGACGGCGCACCCGGTTTCGGGCATTGGGCAGATCGTACGCGGGCGCGTCTCGTGCGTCGGGCGACGGCGGCGCTGCAGCGATGTACGGTGGAGTGGGGAGCACGACGCGACTGGGCGCAGGTGTTGCGGGCAGCCGAACAGTGGCTTGAGTTCGCACCGGTCAACGTCGACGCGGCCTGTACCGCTATCGAAGCCGCGTTCATGCGTCGCGATGCGTCAAGGGCGATTGAGATTCGTGATGCGTTTCTCGGACGTCTCAACATCGACGGTTCGATTGACGGTAACGTGATGGAGCGCGTGCGTGCGGTGGAGCGTCGCTATGACGCTGCCGGTTGGCGCACACCAATGAACGGCGCGGCAACAGTCACTGCGCTGTCGTCGAATGACAAAGGAGACGGTACAGGCCGCGCGAGCGGCAATGAGGACGGTGCTGCGCTGGTCGCATCCCGCACGCCGTTCGCAACCACGCTGCGTGAGCGCGACGCGGCGTGGCGCGAAATTCGTACCGCGATTGATCGCGTGACAGAGTCGGAGACGCCGGAGATGTTCGTCCTGACCGGTGGCGTCGGTTCGGGCCGCACCCGACTCCTGGAGGAAGTGGCCGCGTACGCGAAGGTTCGCCAAGCGACGGTGCTCTCCACCCGCGATCAACGGCAGGCGTCGTCGGCTCCCTTCAGCGCTATTGCGACGCTGGTGCGCGACATGCTCGATGTGCCAGGCCTTAGTGGCGTCGACGAATCACAGCTCAAAGTATTGCAGGGGCTCGTGCCAGAAGTGGCGCAGCGCTTTCCACAGCTTCGTCGCATGTCGACGCCGGATGCCTCTTTGGATGCCACCTTCGCGGTGCGCATGCAAGAAGTACTGGGGCAGGTCTTTGTGTCGATCGCGGAAGATTCAACGCTCGTGCTCGCGCTGGATGACCAACTGTGGTATGACCGTGAAAGCTCGGCGCTGCTCTTGGCGTTGATGCAGCGCCCCGAGCGCCTGCCGTTGTTGTGGATCATGACGGCCGCCGACGATCAGACCGTGCAGAGCGGCAACCCGGCATGGGCCGAAGCGTCGCAGAGGGGTGTGCGCTTGGTGCTTCCCGCACTCCCCGTAGATACCATCGCCGAGATGTGTGCCGAATTTAGCGGCGTTGGCGATGGATGGGTGCCGCTGGCGGAACGCGTCCATGCAGCTACTCACGGCCTGCCCGGGTTTGTCGTCGCGAGCCTCGAGGCGCTGCGCGCGTCGCACGACGACGACTGGAGGGCCGTGCAAATGGCAATCGTTCAGCCCCCAACGTTACCGCTCCGTCAGCGGCAGTTCATCGACGCGCTGGACGACGTCGAGCGCACCGTGCTCCTGTCTCTCGCGCTGATGGCCGAACCCGGTCATCCGATATCAGAACACGGTTGGCGCGAGATTCCTCCGCTCACGCTCGATGTGCTCTCGCACGTGAATGGCATCTCGAAGTTACGCGCGGCCGTGGTTGGGCAGCGGATGGCGGCGGCGTGTCTGGCGCATGAAGTGTCCTCTGGCTTTCGGTGCGCGTCGCCGGTTGTTGCCGAACATCTGCTGACCACCGGAAGTACGCTCCTGCGCAATGAGGTGCGCGCGTTGCTGCATACGTTTTTACCGACCGCCGCGCCATAAGGGGAGTGATTCGTCAGGTCGCGTAGTTG
>JAYTTR010000198.1:0-2168 GCA_043744935.1 Gemmatimonadaceae bacterium | reverse complement strand
GCGCGTCGAGGCGTATGGCGACGTGGACGAATTGAACGCTGCACTAGGCATGGCGCGTTCCATCGAGATGATGCCGCGCATCGACGAGGTGCTGGTGCCCGTGCAAAAAGACCTGTTCGCGATCGGTGCGTTGTTGGCCACACCGGATCACGACAAGATGAAAGAGCAACTCAGCAAAGCGCGCATCGACGACGGACGCATCGCCGAACTCGAACGCGCGATCGACATCTGCGAGCAAGAGCTCGAACCCTTGAGCAGCTTCATCATTCCCGGCGGCACTCCAAAGGCCGCCGCGTTGCATGTGGCGCGCACCGTCTGTCGTCGTGCCGAACGTCGCGTTGTGCATCTCGCGCACGACATCGAATTGCCTGCACTCGTGGTGGTGTATCTCAATCGTTTATCCGACCTGCTCTTCATGCTCGCGCGCGTCGCCAACAAGCGCGCAGGCGCGGGCGAGGTGACTTGGTAGTGCCACTCGGCACCGCATTGGATGTGCCACTCGCATATCCGATTCACATCGAACGTGGTGCACTCGCAACGTTGGGCACGCTCGTCGAACGGTGGGCGCCCGCGCATCGATATGCCATCATTGCGGACGCCAGGGTGAGCACGCTGCACGGCAAACGTATGTTGTCCGCATTTCCACGCGAACGTACGCATTGCGTCACCGTCGCACCTGGTGAACAGGAAAAATCGCGCGAGCGTTGGGCGCAACTGACCGACGCATTGTTTGCGTGGGGCGCCGGACGCGACACGACAATCGTCGCTGTGGGTGGGGGAGTGGTGGGAGACCTCGCCGGTTTTGTTGCAGCCACGTTCATGCGCGGCGTCCCCATTGTGCAGGTGCCAACCACACTCCTGGCAATGGTCGACGCGTCAGTCGGCGGCAAGACGGGCATCGATACGTCTGCGGGCAAGAATCTTGTCGGCGCGTTCCACGATCCACGGGCGGTGCTGATCGATCCAGATGTGTTGGAGACATTGCCGCGCAACGTACTGTCCAGTGGTCTCGCCGAGATGATCAAGCATGGCATTGTTGCCGATCGTGCGTATTTCGATGCGATGGTGCGCGAACTCGACACCATCAATCGCGATGGTGCAAGCGCCACCGCATTGCCGTCACTGATCGCCGGGAGTGTTCGCATCAAAGCCGCAGTCGTCGCGTATGACGCGCGCGAAGGTGGTATTCGGCACGTGCTCAACTTCGGGCACACCATTGCGCACGCCCTTGAACGTGAATTGCGCTACAACATCCAGCACGGCGAGGCCGTGGCGATTGGGATGGTAGTAGAAGCGCGGATAGCGCAGTGTCTTGGACTCGCGAGCGAAGACGTAACGCGCGACATCGAACACGCCGTGCAAAGCGCCGGACTGCCATCAACACTGCCGCGTGACAGTTCGCTCACCGCAACAGCAATTCTGCATGCAACCCGCGGTGATAAAAAGGCGCGTGGCGGCGCAGTGCGATATGCATTGCCCAAAGCGATCGGTGAAATGGAAATTGCAGACGGGCAATATTCAGTCGCTGTGCCAGACGCCGTTGTGTTCGATGTGTTGCGACACGAACTGCACGAGTCGGTGCGATAGTCAACCAAACGCAGACAACGAAAAGAGCCTGGCGTAGTGAAGATTCAGAATGATCTCCACAACGTCCGGCTGTTTCGAATCTCCTCCTTACGCCACCCGACGACGGCGGCGGCTCACCAACCCAAGACCCACCAACCCCGCGGCCATCAGCGCGTAGGTCGAAGGCTCGGGCACCACACTCGCATCGCCCTGTGGACGAATTACACTCGCGGCTCCAACCGTAAAGCCGTGCCAGAACTCTTCCGGGGAGTTCGACAGGGAGATCGATGAGAAGGTGCCGATAAACTGAACGGTGCCACTAAACTCAGTGCCCGTGAGCGTGTTACCCAACACCGAATACGAACCGCAGCCCCAGTAAGCGCACGACGTGTTGTTGTTCGACACCACCGTGAACGGTGAACTAAAGGTGTAGCTCACGGGAATGTTCGATTGCCCGACACTGATGAACGCAATGAACGGGTTCACGACAGCCGATCCAAAAGTGATCGTACCCGATGCCGGTGCCACCATGCGGATGAAGCTGGTATTTGTCGGTGCCGTCAGGCCGCCCTGTGTGTAAGCACCGCTTGGCGACCAAAAAT
>JAYTTR010000197.1:0-2171 GCA_043744935.1 Gemmatimonadaceae bacterium | reverse complement strand
CAGCATGGGGACTGATCGCGCTACTCGCGGCGGTGTTGCCGGCCAATGTGCAAATGCTGCAGATGGCGCGCGCCTCAGGCGAAAACGGGTGGCTCATTGCGGGGTTGTGGGCGCGACTCCCGATTCAGCCGCTCATCATGTGGTGGTTGTACCGTGTGGCGATACGGGAAACGCAAAACCAGCGACCGCGAACGACGCGAATTTGAAGATGAAATCTCGCGTGGCGTATCGACAGACCGCTGGTTCAAACGCGCAGTGTACTTACACCTTTATTACCTGATCCTCCGCAATCGCGAAAATCATGTCATTGGGATTCTGCGCATACATCCCACCGCCCGTAAAACTCGAGAAGGCGGGCAACACGCCAACGCGCTCACCAAATACAAAGCACGGCAGCCGCATCGATTGACGACCGCGTCCGCTGAGCGAGACATGCGGATGCAAATGACCGGCAAGCACATACCCCATCGTGCTTGGCTCAGGATAGTGCGCACAGGCAAACGGACCAAGCACGAACGGGGCGTCAACGCAAGAAATATCGAGCGCATCCGGCGGATCACCTGCGTGCGTATCGTGATTGCCGCGCACCAGCTGTATGCGTATGTGCGCATGCTCTGCTCGCCACAGCGCGATCGCGTGCAAGACCGCCGCATGCCGACCAGCGCGCGCATGCAGCAAATCGCCCAAAACAATGAGGTGTTGTGCCTGCGTGGTCTGCAACACGTCGCTCAATCGCGCGAGATCACTGTTGGTCGTGCCGGACGGAATGGGAATATGTGCGGCGCGAAATGCCGCGGCTTTACCCCAGTGTACGTCGGCGACCAGCACTGTGCGCAGCGAGGGTACAAACAGCGCGCGTTGTGCGAGCAGCATTATCGGCTCGCCCGCCACAGTGATGTTCATCGCGCGCGCAGCAAGGTTGTCGCGCCCGATCTCGACTTCTTCTCAGCCGACGCGGTCATACGACGCACACGATCGGCGAGCTTCTCCGAGCTCACCTTGGCGCGAGTCGCATCAACCAGTAGGGGAAAGGCGAGCGGCGTTGGCCGTTCGACATCGATGAGTCGCACCGTACCACTGGAGAGTCGCTCAAGCACGCGACCCAGCCGACTTACCTCGAGCTGTCGTTCCAAAACTTCGCGCTGCGCCTGTTGGACAAGCAAGTTGTCGGGGTCGTAGCGCATGAACACATCAAAGAGCAATCCACTCGACGCCTGCACCTGCTTGACCGACTTTGCCTGACCGGGATATCCGCTGAACACCAATCCGGCAACGCGAGCAATTTCGCGAAACTGTCGGCGTGCGAGTTCGGCAGCGTTGAGACTCTGCAACACATCGTGCAGCAAGTGCGCGGTTGTGAGGAGGCCGGCTTCGAGTGCCTGCTCAATTGGTGCGCGGTCTGGTGACACCAGCTCGAACCCGTAATCGTTGCACGAAAATGCAAATGAAATTGGCGTGAGCTGCGCCATGCGATACGCGAAGAGCGCCGAAAGTCCTTCGTGCACAAGTCGACCTTCGAATGGATATATGAAGAGGTGATGCCCATCGCGTGCATCCCATCGTTCAATAAGCAGTTCGTCCGGACGAGGAATGGCACTCCGCTCTGCTTGCAAGGCCAGTACAGGCCTGACCGCCTGCATTTCTGGCGCACTGTAATCGCCGAGTCGCGCTTCTTCGAGTTTGATGCGGACGGCGGCGGAGAGTTCGCTACTGAGCGGCATCCGCGCGCCGGCCCATCGAGGAATCGCGCCACTGATGCCTTTTGCCCGACGCACCCATGCGGTGAGATCGCGCACGCGCACGAATTCCAGCGGCGTACCCGCGAAAATAAACTTGTCACCAGGTTTAAGGCGTGCGACAAAACTTTCTTCCACCGTACCCAACCGGCCACCACGCAGATAGCGAACAGTGATGGACGCGTCGCTCACAATGGTACCGATATTCAGCATATGTCGCTGCGCAACGCGTGGATCGGTCACCACGTAGCGATCGTCAACGATCTGAACGCGCGCATACTCTGGATACGCTTTCAGCGCGTCGCCGCCATTGGTCACAAAACCAATCACCCAATCGAGCTCTGCGTCCGTTAACAGCGCATACGCGCGCGTCGTGCGCAACTCCGCGAGCACGGCATCGCGCGTGAAGCCACCACCAAGCGCGAGTGTCACGAG
>JAYTTR010000196.1:0-8390 GCA_043744935.1 Gemmatimonadaceae bacterium | reverse complement strand
AGCAGTTGGGGGACATCTACGAATCGCGGGGTGATCGCGCGAAAGCAGCGAATTACTTCACCAAATATGTCGAGCTGTTGAAAGACGCCGATCCGTCGATCGCTGCGCAGGTGCGTGTGATAAAAGACAAGCTCACGCGCGTGACAGGTGAACCTGTTGCGCCGGCCGTCAAGGTGAAGCCATAGGCGACGCGGACGCTATGGCGATATCACCAATGACTTCGTATGCACAGGGCGGAGCACACCAAAATGTCGACGATGCGTTGTCAATATCTCACGAACACCAAGTCGCTCCGCCGTCGCCAACACCGTTGCATCAACAAAACCCAGCGGCAAGTCGGCGTAGGTTTGCATTAACGCCGCAGCACGATCCACATCTTCGGGCTCGAGCGGTTCGGTCGTGAATTCGCCATCCGCGACCGCGCGAATGAATGCAATCTCAGCCTCTGGTCCGATTCGGGTCTGCAGCAGGTAGCACACTTCCGGCAGTACGGACACGGGTACAAGCACGCTGCGGGCCTTGCGCTGCCACCAGGCGACTACGCGATCGTGCCAGACATCATTGCGGTCGATCAGCGCGTACAGTGGCCCCGTATCGGCGATGACCGTCACGCGTGCGGATCACGCCAGAGCAGTTCGTCGACGCGTTCCGACGTGTCGCTGCTGCCACTCGCAAACTGGCCCGAGATGGACGGGACACCGGTCCTGGCTGGTGGTGCAGCGAGGTACAACGCGACGGCTTCGCGCACCATGGACGCCGAACTCACGCCGCGCCGCTGCGCCAATTTTTGCAGTCGGGAGAGCAACTGTTCGTCGAGAAAAACCGAAGTACGTTTCATGCCATATATATGGCGGCATATATATGCCTTGCGCAAGGCGTCATCACTTGATTCGCTTCCCGGCCAAATTTCCGCCATTCTGGTGCAGCACCAGTCCGCTTACCACACCGTCCGGCCCCGTGGTAAACGTCAACTGTGCGTCCACCACCTTCAAGAAAAAGGCGCCCATAGCTTCGGCAAAAATCTCGGTTCGCGGTTGTCCAGTCGCCTGCGCATACAGCTGCGTGCCGTCGCGCGAAATCGTCAGTACAAAATTGGGCGCGACTTCGTACTGGCCCACGTAACTCTGCAGCGTCGCCTGCGATAGCGTCGTCTCCACGTGCCCTTTGGGCAATGGCGTGAGCGGCATTGAGCCGTCGAGCAGGTGAAAACCAATGTCGTCTACGCTCAGCGCCGTATTTGTCAGCACCACCACGCCTTGTCCCGTCGCTTCGTCAAAACCAGCGAAGCTTCGGTAACCACCGGTACCACCGTTGTGCCACACCAACGTTCGCCCTGCTGGTGTCTTGAGACGATGCCATGCCAAACCAACCGTCATCCGCGGCACGGGGCCAGCGCGACGCTCGCCATGCGTCGTCGCGAGCGTCGCACCCAGTGGTATCGACGTGGAGTCGGCGTGGGCGCGTACGTACGTCAGCATGTCATTCACCGTCGAACGCAGCGCGCCGGCTCCTGCGAACACGGGCAAATCCCAGTTTTTTGCAGCGCTTCCGTTTTCCTTGTGGCCAGGCGCCAGTCGTAATTGCATCCCCAGCGTCAGCGTGATGCGTGTATCGCGCATCTTGAGTGGTGTGAGCACACGGGCGGTCACCAGCGTCTCGTAATCCGGGTGCGCGCGGTTGGCGAGCGCTTGTCCCAGTAGTCCAACTCCCATGTTGGAGTATTCGTACTTCGATCCGATATCACGCGACAGTTGATACGTGCCAAGAAATGCGTAAAGCTGCTGCGCCGTGTAGTCCACATATGGATTTTCGTTGTCTTCCGGCTTGAAGTTGTCGGGCAAACTCGGTAATCCAGAGCTCTGCGTTGCTAAATCGAGCAACGTGATCTTCCGACCGTTTCGCTCCGGCACTATCGCCCCGGTTGGAAGGAGGCCTGACACGGCATCGTCCAATGCGACTTCGTGCGTACGCACCATGTCGGCGAGAATTGACGCAGTGAATGTTTTCGTAATCGAACCTATCTCGAATACTGTGTTGCCATCGAACGGCTGTACACCAGCGTTCGGGCCATATGCAATTACCCGTCGCGCGTTGTCTCGTGACACGACGCCAACAACGATGCCCGCGAATCGCCCCGCATCAACCCGCTCGCGTAGCATGTGATGCACAACAGAATCTGTGGGCGCGGTCTGCGCCGTGAGTTGCGCTGAGACCGTTGCCGATACGACCAGTGAAATGAAGAGCAAGCGCATGGCAAGGTGCGTTGAATGGTGAATGGGTCGTGGCGGATGGAGGCTATTCTTCATTGCGCTCACGATGCGCGACGAGCGCTGTTGCCGCGAGATCGCCGGTGACGTTCAGCACCGTCGAAAACGTGTCAGGGATGGCATCGACCGCGATGAGAATGCCGATGCCTTCCGCCGGTAAACCAATGGCCACAAAGAGCGGCGTGAGCATGATGAACGCACCGCGCGGGACACCGGGTGCGGCGAATGATAGAAACACAGCGGCGAAGGCAATGGTGGCCAATTCGCGCGCATGCAACGGCACACCGTAAAACCAACCAACAAAAAATGCGCCGATAGTCCAACTGACCGGCCCCGCCACTTTGAATGTCGACACCGCCAGCGGTACCACAAAGCCACTCACTCGATTCGGAATGCCGAGGCCGCGTTCGGCGCTTTCAATCAGCGCCGGCAACGACGCGACGGATGAACTCGAACTAAACGCGATCAACTGCGAGGGCAGTGCCGCGCGAGCAAATTGTCGCATGGGAATGCCACCGAAAACGGCAACCGTGGGATACAGCAGCAACGTGATTACGACCGACCCGAGCGAATACGCCACGATGTACACACCAATCGCGCCGGCGACACTCGCTCCCAGATGCGCGGCCAGTGGCAAGACCAACGCAAACACGCCAATCGGCGCCGCGAGCACGACCCATCGAACAATCCGCAGCATTGCATCGGCAAGTGCCCGAAAAACTCCCACTAACGTCTCACGTTCACGCGTCGGGCATTGGGTAATCGCGATCGCCAGCAGCAGCGCAAACACAACGAGCGGCATCATCGCACCGCTCGCGGCCGCAGCGATCGGGTTTGCCGGAATAAGCGATACGAGAAACGCCCCGGCGGTTTGCGTTTGTCCGCCAGCCGCAAGCTGACTTGCTGCCTCAGCAGCGCCCGCGGGCAGCGGCGGTCGAACGCCGGCCGTTGGCGGCAACGTCGAAAAGAGTATGCGGACGAGTGGAATGATGATAGCCGCGGTGGCCGAGAGCAGCGCGATGAATACCACGAGTGTGCGTGCACCGATGCGACCGATGGACTTCACGTCCGACGCAGATGTAACGCCGGTGATGATCAATGAGACGACCAACGGTATGACGGTCATGCGAATGGCGTTCACCCACAACGTGCCGAGCGGAGTAATCGCATCGGTGGCGCGCAGCAATGCTGCATTGTCTGTCGCACCGATCATCATGCCACCAGCGAGAGCGACGCCGAGCGCCAGCAACACGCGATTGCCTTCTTTCACAGCGGTACTCCGTAAAATGGGTGACTGCCAATCGTGTGCAACACGCTACATCATCAAATCACCGCCGTTGATATCAAACGCAGCGCCGCTAATGTAGCCAGCGGCTTCGGATGCTGCGAAACAAATCACGTCGGCAACTTCTCGCGCGGTACCGAGTCGCGGTACCGGAAAGCCGGCCGCCAATTGTTGCAGCGTTTCCAACGACGCGTATTCGCGCGTCAGCTCCGTATCAATCATTCCGGGACACACGGCATTGACCGTGATGCCGAATCGCCCCAACTCTTTCGCAGCCGCACGCGTCAAGCCAAGCAGCCCAGTTTTTGACGCGGTGTAGTGCGCGCCACCAAGCGTACTGACCATGCGCCCAGCGGTCGACGAAATGTTCACGATCCGTCCGTACTGCTGCGCCTTCATGGACGGCAGCACGGCTTTGTTGAAGACGAATGGCGCGGTGAGATTCACTTCAAGCGCGGCGCGCCATTCGCTGACCGACAGTGCGTCGAATCGCGTTGATGTTGCCAATGCCGCATTGTTGACCAAAATATCAACGCGACAAAAACGCTCAAGCGTTTGTTGCACGATGTTAACAGGGACACCGTCATGCGTGATGTCGCCAGCAACCGCAAATGCACGTTCGCCGAGCGTATCGGCGATGGCGTGCGCCCGCGCTGGATCACGCGCGTTGATCACCACACACGCGCCGCGTTCATGCAATCGTTCAATCGTTGCGCGACCGAGTCCGCGTGCCGCGCCGGTGACAATGGCAACGCGACCGGAAAAGTCATTGAGTGATTCGCTCATGCGTGACGTGTCGCGGTCACCACTATGTCAGCCTCGGGTTGGCGTGTTGATGTTCGCGTGCTGCTATTCGCCGATGTGGTTGTCCGATCCCGATGGCAACTGCGGGACACCATGCTTTACCGCGACTCGCAACAACCCTGTATCGGTATACAACAACAACTTCTCGCGCGTGTCGGCGATGTCCAGATTGCGCATCGTCAGCTGTCCAATGCGATCCAGCGGCGTGAAGAACGCCTCGCCGCGCTCCATCGTCAACCGTTCGGGTTTGTACGTGAGGTTTTGACTCGAGGTATCCATGATGGTGTAGTCGTTGCCGCGCCGCAGTTCGATGGTCACCTCACCGCTGATTGCGCGCGCCACCCAACGCTGTGCCGCATCGCGCAACATCAACGACTGCGAGTCCAGCCAACGTCCTTGATACAGCAAGCGACCAAGCTTGCGACCGTTCGCGCGGTACGTCTCAATGGTGTCTTCGTTGTGAATGCCGGTCACCAGTCGCTCGTACGCGATGTACAGCAACGCCAATCCCGGCGCTTCGTAAATGCCGCGACTCTTTGCTTCGATGATGCGATTCTCAATTTGATCGCTCATGCCCAGGCCATGCCGCCCGCCGATCACATTCGCGTCCATGAAGAGATCGAGCGCGCTGTCGTACGTTTTTCCGTTGATGGCGACGGGTACGCCTTCCTCAAAGCGAATCGTGACGGTCTCGCGGTTTACCACAACATCATCACGCCAAAATGCCACGCCCATGATGGGATGCACGATGTGCATGCCCTTGTTCAGAAATTCCAGATCCTTCGCTTCATGCGTCGCGCCTAAAATGTTCGAGTCGGTGGAGTATGCCTTCTCCACACTCATTTTATACTCGAACCCCGCTGCGATCAGGTATTCGGCCATCTCCGTCCGTCCACCCAATTCGTCAATGAACTGCTGATCAAGCCACGGTTTGTACACCTGCAAATCAGGATTCGTGAGCAAGCCGTAGCGATAGAACCGTTCGATATCGTTGCCCTTGAACGTACTGCCGTCGCCCCAGATGTTGACGTCATCGTCGCGCATGGCGGCAACGAGCATGGTGCCCGTGACCGCGCGGCCGAGCGGTGTGGTATTGAAGTAGGTATTACCGGCGGTGGTGATATGGAACGCACCACACTGCAACGCGGCGAGGCCTTCGGCAACAAGTTGCGCACGACATTCGACGAGGCGTGCGCGTTCCGCGCCATAGGCCATCGCCTTGCGTGGAATTTCGTTGTAGTCGGATTCGTCTGGCTGTCCAAGATTGGCCGTGTACGCGTAAGGAACCGCACCTTTCGCTCGCATCCAATGCAGGGCGGCGCTGGTGTCGAGGCCACCGGAAAATGCGATGCCGACTTTTTCGCCGACCGGGAGATGCTGCAGAATATTGGGCATTTTTGCAATTTATGCGGCTCGCCGCGCAGGTGCGACAACCCAGTGGCTCTTGGAGGTGGCTTACCCTGACGGCGAAACGCAAGAACGGCGGCGCCTGTTCTTTGACTGCGGGTGCAGTGTCACAAAATCCAACAACGCTGGCGCGGCGAAGTATCCAACGGGAGCGAGACTGAACAACGACATGCCAATCGCGACCAGGAAAGCCTGAAACACAACGCGATCAACTTTTCCCTCGTCACCAGCGCCAACGAAACGTGCGATGAGCAGGCCAATTCCGCCAAACACGGATGCGATGAAGACAACGACCACGATGAAAATCTGCCACGCCACGCCAATGGCCGCGTTGCCATTGGCGTGCACCACGCGCCCCACGATGACGTGATCGACAATGGCCTGCTTTCCGCCGATGAACTTTTGTCAACATCGTCGCTAACGCCAGCTTTCAAACGGCGTTTTGAGGGGTCCTTCGATTATCGATCGATCGTAACGACGGGTGCTGCGGGTGGTGATGGCTGGCGCAACAGCGGGATCCGAGGGCGGGCGCGATCACGGGTGTCGGCACGGATGCGGTGGCGTCGCTCAAAGAATTGGCTGAAAAAAAGGAAGGGGCAGAGCAGGAGTCCGAAAAATTCGGCGGACGCGCTCCTTCGAGCTTTTCAATCCCGCCGACCGCCGACACCTTCCACGCCTCGAACGTCTCGAACGCCTCGAACGCCTCGAACGCCTCCTGCACCTGGCCCGCGAAGTCTACGGTCCCTTTCACGACGGTTCCGCCGGTAAACTTGGCCGAAATTATCAGCGCGAGTTCGTAGTCGCCGTATTTGATGTTGTAGCTAAAGCGGACCGAATCGCCCTTCACCGTGCCAACCAGAGGAGAGTCGCCCGCCGTGCGTTGCACAGTACCACTCAGCTTTCACCGTCGACCTTGAGCGCCAACTGGAAAGTAATGGGACCGCCCGGCGAGCTGTAGCTCGCGTCGCAGTTACCGGCGATCGATTGCGCGTACACGAGGAAGCGCTGGCGACGCTGATCACGGTTGCTACCCCCAACCGCGCCTGCGGCTGAGAAGATCTTCTGTATCATCATGCTCCAGAATACGGTCAATCTGCACAATCACAAACGGGGCAACAGGGAATGCCGGTTCAGGCGCCGGTAACGCCTTAATCCCATGATACTGGATAGGCCTGCCGCTAAGAGTCCAAGCGATCCAGGCTCCGGTACCGCGGTCATCGATGGTGACAAATTGCTGACGCCGGCGCTCATCAACAACGAGTACGACGACTGCTGAGCGGGCGCGATGGTGATCGAAGGATCGATCCACGCTTCGGCTAGCAGACCTAAAGTTTCAGTCTGCGCATAAGCAAGCAGTTCGATGCCGTACTGAGCGTTCGCATCAACCATGAAGTCAACTGGCGTGTTGTACCGCAGCATGCCAGTTCGTAGCCGGAGACGTACCTCCTTGGTTGGACCATTCGCCAGAATATTGCCGCTCGGGTCGTAGAAGTGATCTGACCGATTGGTAGCGTAGAGCCGAAATGAAGCAATGGCTCCGGTTTCTTCGTCGTGCACCGGAGTCGAGACGCTGGCAAACATGTCGGAAAGGAACGTCGCCGAAACCAAGGTCCCGGGCGCACCCAAGAACTTGAAGAAGTAATTCATATAAACGGAGCTTCCGGTGGTCAGATTCGGAGCGCCGCCGAATGAACGCGTCGACAGCAAAATTATTGGCTGCGTACTGACGCTGACAGCGCCGTACGTCGATGCATAAAAGCCAGGGGACGTGAATGACCCGCCTGTGCCGTCGTTGGTGAACGAAACTATGTCGAACCTCGCGGGATCAACCACAGGTTGCGCAGGCGATTTTGATGCGATGAGAGAAAAAGCGACTGCTGGAATCGCTCGTCGAATTGCTCGTGCCAGATTCATAGCACCACCGGAGTAGAGAGAATTGTGCAGGCGAAGTAGAAACAACCTTGGCGGCGTTGAATCTCGTAGCAAGCATTCAGAACAAAAAAATCGTTAAACAGTTTAATTCGTTGAATTATGCTATCGCGTGCTCGACTAACAACTGATAGCGAGTACAAACACGACTCACTTCCGCATACCGCCGGCTGCTGATCGTGCACCGGCCTGAGCAGCAAGTGAATTTTGCGACTAACAAAATCCTCGCCGATCTGCGCAGATCAAAGCAAATGTCTACGCGCAACGAAACCATCGTCGCCACGGCCTCCAATCGATGTAGGAGTAAAAGGCCTTCCTCAATTGCGGTTGACTTTTTGTCGGAAACGTTTGCGGCCGTTGGCTTCTCAACCAGCGAATCTGTCCGAGCTGATTGAGTTCGTCTTCCAGCAAACGGTACAATGCCGAGCGATTGGTCGCAGGCTCAGGCGTCCATGGCAGTACGAATGTTTCGGTCAGCCACGCATCAGACGGGAGCGTGTGGCCATGTACGACACCGACGAACAGTGCTGCGTCCAGTCGTGCGAAGGCGCGGCGACCGAAGTGGAATTCCAGCGAGCTCCATGAGCCCGCTTTTTTAATCCACCTTCAGTCAGAGCACTACCCTTGGTACAACATCTTCGATACCGGCATGTCCTTGCCTCCTTTTGTCTCGCCACGATGGTCGTGGTCACTGGGTG
>JAYTTR010000195.1:0-8414 GCA_043744935.1 Gemmatimonadaceae bacterium | reverse complement strand
TGAATGTCGCTGGCCGCACCGGTGGTGACGCGATTGTGACCGAACACAATTTCTTCGGCCGCACGACCTCCGTACGCCATCACCAAACGTGCTTCAAGCTGTTCGCGTGTGACCGAGACACGATCGTCCTCCGGCAATGTGAAGGCGATACCCAACGCACGACCGCGCGGCACAATGGTGACTTTGTGCAGCGGATCGTTGCCCTTCACCATCATCGCGCACACCGCGTGCCCGGCTTCGTGAAATGCGGTGAGACGCCGCTCGTCATCCTTCATCACGAGCGATTTGCGTTCGGCACCCAGCATGACGCGGTCCTTCGCTTCTTCCAGGTCGCTCATGTAAATCTTGTCGTGATTTTTTCTCGCGGCAAGCAACGCGCCTTCGTTGACCAGATTTGCCAAGTCAGCGCCCGCCATGCCGGGCGTACCGCGCGCCAGCGACGTCACGCTCACATCATCCGATTGCGGCTTGTTGCGCAAGTGCACCTTCAAAATGCCCTCGCGTCCGCGCAGGTCGGGCAAGTCGACGACAATCTGCCGATCAAAACGGCCGGGACGAAGGAGTGCGGGATCGAGCACGTCCGGACGATTGGTGGCCGCGATCAGGATGACGCCGTCGTTGGATTCAAAACCGTCCATCTCCACCAACAGTTGATTGAGCGTCTGCTCGCGTTCATCATGCCCACCGCCCATACCAGAGCCGCGATGACGACCAACGGCATCGATTTCATCGATGAAGATGATGCATGGCGCATGCGCCTTTCCCTGCTCGAACAGATCGCGCACGCGAGACGCGCCAACGCCAACGAACATTTCGACAAAATCGGAGCCGGACATCGAAAAGAACGGACGATTCGCTTCGCCGGCAACCGCTTTGGCAAGCAACGTCTTGCCCGTACCCGGCGGCCCAACCAACAACGCGCCCTTCGGCAAACGTCCGCCCAGTTTTGTAAACTTTTGCGGATCTTTTAGGAACTCGATGATTTCCTGCAGTTCAACTTTGGCTTCATCCGCACCAGCCACATCGGCGAATGTAATTTTCGGTGTGTCGCCACTCAGCAATTTCGCTTTGCTCTTGCCGAATGAAAACGCTTTGTTGCCACCAGACTGCATTTGCCGGAAAAGGAAGACCCAGAATCCGATGAGCAGTACGTACGGCAAAATCGTGATGAGAAAACTGACGCCACTAAACCGCGCTTCCTGCGAAGAAATGCGCACACCGCGAGTTTGCAGGCGGTCTGTTTCGGCGGGCGTCAGCCCTTGCGGCAGGCGAACCATGAACTTTCGCGCTTCGCGATTGTTCACGCGCACTGGCTGGCGGAACTGGCCCGCCATGACGTTGTCTGGCTGAAACACGGCGCCGAGGATGTTGCCGGCGTCGAGCTGTTGCCGATAGGCGGTGTAATCGATTTCCGGCGCTTGCGTTTCCCTCCCGCCATTGTACGAAAGGAAGGCGACCGGGATCAGGATCACGAGGATCCAGAACGAAACCGTCTTTGAGGTGCGACCCCAATTCGTGGGTTTCTTCGGAGTTGTTGGTGTCATGGGTGCTGGCATCGTATGACCGGGTTACTGCAGGCTGGCAACGTACGGGAGGTGCCGAAAGTTTTCGGCATGGTCGAGACCGTACCCGACCAGAAATTCGTGCGGCGCATCAAACCCGATGAACCGCGTAGGATGCGTAAGTTCGACCGCGATATGTTTATGCAACAAGGCACAGATCTCCAACGATTTGGGTCGCCGATCTCCGAGTAGCTCAATCAGACGATTGAGCGTACGTCCGGAATCGACAATGTCCTCGACGAGAAGAATGTGTTTGCCCTCCAATTCAGTTTCAGGATCGTAGAGCAAACGGACAACACCACTTGATTCCATCGCGTCACCGTACGACGACGCAACGAGAAAATCAACTTGCAACGGACGTTCGATGTGCCGCACCAAGTCGCTAAGAAAAATAAAACTGCCTTTCAGAAGTCCGAGTACGAGCAACTCTCCCTCAGGATACGCGGCCGTGATCTCTGCGCCAAGTTCGCGTACACGCGCTTGAATGGTGTCGACATCATAGACGACACGCTTCACTGCGCGTCCATCCAGACGCGGGTCGGCGACGAGCGCGAGCGGTACTTCGTTTGGAGAATCAGTCGTGCTCGCGCTCACACCGATACCAAGTCAAGTCCGGCCGACCGGGCCAGTGCGGGGCCGCGACACTGCGGCAGATTCCGGGGATCCACACCATCTCGTCTGCAAGGAGGACGACTGGCCACGTCGACCGGTCAAGTGCGGGTATGTGTGCTTCCGAAAAATATCGCGTCACACGCCGTCCCGCCTCTGCACCAGCCGTTCGGATTCTATCTCCTGCGGTCCATGCTCTGATTTTTACGAGCGCGTGTTCGGGCAGCGCGCAACACCACGGGTCTGACGCATCTGCAGCAGTACACGCCACGATTCGACGCCAACGCCACCTGCCAAGTTTTCGTGGTAAACCGTTCCACACGCCCTGCCACAACGGCTCTTGGTGCGACACTGCCGCTCTACCCCGAAGCTCGAACCATTCGCTTGAGCCCGAGCCATTGCGCATCGCGACAGCGCCACCGGCGAGCGTGACATACGCGCCACGGCGACCCCCGATAGTAAACCGAACGAGCGCGGTGGTTCCGCATGCGTCGAGCGCGACACCAACACGCGCGAAGAGCGCCGCCCAGAGTACCGCGCGTCCCGCAGCATTTGTTGACGCGACAGATATCACTGGCACACGCAGCGCGCCCGCATAGGGCGACCACGCGCCCAGCGTGTCGACGAATTCCTCAACATCGCGTCGCCACGCGGCGGCACTATCGCCGATTGCGAACATCTCCGCACCAAACCCTGGATGCGCCTGTTCGAGTGTCGGCAGTACGTCGTGGCGGAGGCGCCCGCGCGCATACAGTAACGATGCGTTGGACGGGTCGTCGAGAAACGGTACGTGCTCGTCCTGCGCCCAAGCGCTGATGTCGCGACGGGAGAGCGTTAACCACGGCCGGACGATAGGGGACGACGCGGCAAGCGCTGCGAGCCCGCGCGTACCTGACCCGCGCAACAATCGCATGACCACCGTTTCGATTTGATCGTCGCGCGTATGCCCTGTGACGACTTTCGCGCGGTGTGCCTTGGCGACGCGATGCAGAAAATGCCAGCGTGCCGTGCGCCACGCCGCCTCACTCGCACCGGTTGTGCGTGCCCGCTCACGTACCACGGTAAAACCCATCCGACGAGCCTCGGACGCGACCAGCGACGCAGCATCCGTCGCATATTGACCCGACGCATGATCGAACGTCGCGACCGCCGCGACTTGCTCCGGCGCCCAGCGCGCTGCGGCATGCAGCAGCGCCATCGAATCGCACCCGCCCGATACCGCGAGCACGAGTGGGCCCCGCACCGGCGCGAGCGCGGCGTGCAGCGTCGCGCGCAGGAGCGAGGCGTGGTGGTCGGTCATGGTTGGTAGCATAGCGTACACGCACCCCAATACGTTCAAGAAGGGCGGCACACCCCCTACCCTGTGGCTGTTATTTCAAGTACACTGCTAAATAGCAACGTCTGTCCTTCGTTTTTGGAGACCCGCTGTGGAATCGCACGGAACATTCGGCACCATTTGGGCATCGCTCGGCATGACGGCCTACTATATCGCGCTTATCTGGATCAATGTCCTGTTGGGCTTGTTCTTGTCGCCGCTATTCATGATTCCGATGACGTGGATCCAAGACCGATTCGCGAAAAAAGCCTAGTTGGATTTGTGGTTTGTTGGTTCAAGGGCGACCCCAGCGGTCGCCCTTTCTCATGCCTTCGTCCAAACTCGCCATGTCCAAAGGTACGATTGCCATTCTTGTTGGTCCAGACTACGAAGATCTCGAAGTCTGGTATCCGAAATTACGACTCGAAGAGGCGGGATATGACACACCGTTGGTCGGCATGGGCGAGCGCGCGTACAATGGGAAATGGGGCTATCCCGCCGTTGTGGATCGCCATGTCGCCGACATAGATCCAGCCACGCTCTGCGGCGTTTTGGCGCCAGGCGGTTGGGCACCGGACAAACTCCGTCGCGATCCTGCGGTGCTGAGGCTCGTCCGTCACGTCGACCAGGCAAACGGATTAATCGCGACGATTTGTCACGGTCCGTGGATTTTAATCTCCGCTGGCGTGGTGCGAGGAAAACGGATGACGTCAACGGTTGGCATTCGCGACGATGTGGTGAACGCCGGTGCGGAGTGGGTAGACGAACCGGCGGTGATTGATGGACACTTGGTCAGTGCTCGCGTACCAAAAGATCTCCCGGCCTTTGCGCGTGCGATGTTGCAGGTGCTTGATGCGCAGCCGCAACGCACTGTCTGACGAGGTGCGCATGCGATCCTTGCATCAGGCTCTTGCGAGCGCAGCGTTATTGACCGATGAACGATGGGCGTCGGCGCAAACGCTCAATGACTTTGTGGAAGCGGCGTCCAACAATGTGTTGTGGCATTCGATATTAACGGCGGCGCATTTATCCCCCGAGCACATCACGCGCACCCGGGCAATTTCGCAGGATCGTCGCGTGGTGATTTTGCTCGAAGACTGGTGTGTCGACGCGATGCACGCCGCTGCAGCACTGCATCGATTCGTCGAAACGAACGCGTTGGTTTCGCTGCGCGTGCTCGCACGCGACGCGAACGCCGATTTGATGGATGCACATCAGGTGGGGACCGCGCGATCAATTCCCGTCGTCATGGCATTCGACCACAATGGCCGCGAGTGCGGATGGTGGGGGCCGCGTCCGTCCCCACTGCAACTGTGGATCGAAGAGGACATGCAATTCGTGGAAAAGTCTACTCGCACTCAGTATGTACGCGATTGGTACGCGAAGAATGCGGGCACAACGACGCAGGCCGAGCTTCTGACGCTGCTCGAACTCGCGTAGCGTTGTGCGGTCAGCCGTCGCGCACCGCGAGTTCGGTGTAGTTGCGTCCGCGCCAACTCCGAGGCACGCGTGCCGTACTTAACGTCAGTCGCCACGCTGCCGGGATGTCAGCGAGCCACGAAAACCAGAAGGGCAGCCCGCGCCGTGCATAGCTCCCGCGCAGTGCGACGAGCAACATCAAACGCACCAGCAGCGCGGAGGCATTCACCAACGCGAGCGCTTGCATCAACATCCACAACGGGTGTTCGGGCGCGGCGCTTCCAAGCGTCACCGTGATCACGGCGAGCAACAACAGCACGGGCACGGGCAATGCTTGCGCGCTCCAGACCATCACGACGTCGGTCCAACGGCGCCACATTGGCGTCGCATCTTTGAGATCAAAGCTGCGTCCCCATTCGCGCCACATTTCCGGCAACGAGGCGTACGACCGCACCGAGATAATGCGTGAGCCGTCCAGAAAACCGACGCGCGCACCGCGCGCAGCCAGATGACGTGCTAACGTCACGTCGTCGCTGAACGATGCGCGCGCCGACGTGTATCCGCCGTGCTGTTCAAGCAACGCGCGCCGAGCCATGAAGCATTGACCGTTCGCCAAAACACGATCTGGTGGTGGCTGCGTGGCACCCGCCGCACCACAGCGATAGACCAACGTCACAAGCATTGCGGGCTGCACAAATCGTTCGCCCGCGCTTTGTCCAACAAAGCGTGGGGCAAATGAGGCGACGTCGAAACGGTCAAGCTCCATCGCGTCAACCACCGCACCGACAAGCCCGCGCGCGGGTACCGTGTCGGCATCAATCCCCAGGACCCATTCACCACGCGCCTGTTGCAGTCCGCTTTCAAGCGCCCAGACTTTGCCCACCCAACCGTCCGGTAGTGGCGCGTCGGTGATCAAACGAATACGCGGATCTCGCGCAGTGGCAGCCGCAACCAACTCTCGCGTGCCGTCGGTAGAACGACTGTCGACCACGAGCACTTCCAGCAGTGGCTCGGTTTGCGCCATAAGCCCGTCAAGGCACGGTCCAATGCGCGCCGCTTCATTGAGCGTTGCCACAATCACCGACACCGTCGTGTCAGAACGCGGTGTGAGACGCGCTTTCACCGGTGGTCGACGTGTACGTCCCGGCATCAGTCGCGAGAGCACCATCAGTAACGCCGCAACCTGCACGCCCAAGAGCGCGAGGCCGGTACCGCGTACGACATCCATGGTCTGCATCACGCGACGAGGCCGTATTTTGGTTCGTCTGACAAAACGGGTTCAGCGAGCGCGAGAGTCGCGATGCCTTTGATCATGTCGTCAAAGATGAAGAGATGGGCCGGAAACATCGCGTACCAGTACAACAAGCCCATCAACCCACGTGGTGCAAAGAGCGCGGTTTGCAAGAGACGCGTCCCACTGCCTTCGGCGACAGCGGTAAACTGTAACCACGCGTGACCCGGCGCACGCATTTCCGCCCGCAAGCGCAGTAGGCGTGGGCGTTCGATCATTTCAACCCGCCAGAAGTCGACAGCCTCGCCAAGGTACAGCCACGCCGGGTCGCGACGCCCACGGCGCAAACCGGGGCCACCGAACAATCGATCTATGAAACCGCGAATGCGCCATAGCAGGTTCCACGCCAGCCACCCCTGGTCGCCGCCCAGTCGACAAAACGCACGAAACACCTGATCGGGCGACGCCTCGACATAAATAGAACGTGTTTCTTCCAACACGCCTTCACGATCCCGAAGTTCGTACGATTTTTCCGCGCCGAGTGCGTCACTCCAGCGCGATTCGACCGCGTGCTCGCTCATGCGGGCGAGTGCGCGCTCGACCGCCTGCGTGTACGGCATCGGGTGGATGTCCGGAAACAATTGCTGCGCTTTTGTGGTGTCAGCCACAACGGGGTGCACGATGCCTTCCACTAATGGCTCGGCAAGCTGACGCGGAATTGGCGTGACACGCACGACCCACATCGCGGCTAATGATGGCGCGAGGACGGGGACGGGCAGAATGATGCGCCGCAAACCGCGTACGGCCGCGTACCCGTACAACATGTCGGCAAACGACAACCGATCAGCGCCACCAATTTCGACGATGCCACTCGGGGCTTGTTCCCGCGCTTCCATCAAATACGTTAGCACGTCGCGCACTGCGATGGGTTGCACTTCATTGAGAATCCATTTTGGCGCAACCATCACTGGCAAACGTTCGGTGAGGTAGCGCACCATTTCGAAGGATGCGGAACCCGAACCCACGATGGGTCCAGCGCGAAATTCTGTCGTCGGCAACCCGCCACGCAGAATCGCACCGGTCTCACCGCGGCTGGCGAGGTGACGGGACACATCGACCGCCTCGGGTACTAATCCTCCCAGGTAGATGCAGTGCCGCAGATGGCGGCCCGCGTGCACGAAGTTGCGCGCCGCAATTCGATCACGATCGGCGAAGTCGTCTGCGCTGCTCATGCTGTGCACAAGGTAGTACGCCTGCTCAATGCCGTCGAGCGCGCGCACGAGGGAGGCGGCGTCGAAGAGATCACCCGTGACCACCTCCACGTCATGCTCCCACCAACGCCCTCGAATTCGACGCGCATCGCGCACCAAGAGCCGCACGCGAATGCCGCGTTCGACCAGTCGAGAGGTGAGACGCCCGCCGATGTATCCGGTGGCGCCGGTGATGAGCACGGTCATGTGTGAGGTCTACTCGGGAACGCGGTTGGCGACGACGGCGACGAACTGATAAGGTAAGCATATCGTTCTTTGCCGACGTTCCCGTTTTCAACTTTATCGGAGCCGCATGACGCGCGCGAACCCTTCTGCCAGGGCACCGTTCACGGCCACAGTCCGCTACGCTCGCCGGTGTGTTGTCGCGACCGCCGCGCTCGTCTTCGGGACCGCACGGACACTGTATGCGCAGTCAACTCCGGCGCAATCGCTCCGCGTGCCGGGACTGCGCGCCGCCGTTGACCTGACGCGCGACTCTGCGGGCATCGTCCATATCCGTGCTGCGAACGAACACGATTTGTTTTTTGCGCAGGGGTACAATGCCGCCCGGGATCGTCTCTTTCAACTCGAATTATGGCGACGTCAAGCAACCGGCACGATGGCCGAAGTGCTTGGGCCGCGTTGGATCGCGCGTGATCGTGCGTCGCGGCTGCTTCGGTATCGCGGTTCGATGGCCACGGAGCTTGCGCACTATCATCCGCACGGTGTGGCGATCATTACCGCGTTTGTTGACGGTGTCAACGCGTACGTTGCGCGCGTTGCGCGTGACAGCACGTTGTTGCCACCTGAACTGCGATGGCTCGGAATCACGCCCGGTAAATGGACCACCGCTGTTGTCATTTCGCGACACAATGCGTTGGCGTCCAACGCGCGCGATGAAATGAGCACCGCACGGGCCGTACGCGCGATTGGCGAAGCTGCAGTGTTACGCCGTCGTCGCTTCGAACCGGAACCCGCACGATTGGCGATCGATTCGGCGATTACGCGTGTGCTCGATACCGATTCGG
>JAYTTR010000194.1:0-2184 GCA_043744935.1 Gemmatimonadaceae bacterium | reverse complement strand
CCGTGCGCTGCGGTGCCCGCGCCACCGGACCATCCACGATCAACGGTACCAGCATCTGTTCGCGTAACAATGCGCCATGCGTCGAGACATGCGTCACGGGTTCAAAACGCGCGCGCAAATCCCACCCAGCCGCCGCGGATAACACCATGTCGCCCGCTCGCGACGAACCGCACATCGACACCAGTTGCACCAGCGCGTCGGGATACGGCGACTCTGCGCAAAGCGCCCACGCCGCATTGTCGTCGAGTCCGCGCACCGTGCCGCCTAGTTGCAACACGTCACCAGCGCGCGCGTCGTAATCCCACCGCGCGTCGCGACCCACACCCACGCGACGAATTTCTGCCACGCCACGCTCGGCGTGTGAAACCCGAACACGATCAGCCGACTGCGCTACCGCAATCAGGTCGATCGCCTCGCGCCCGAGCAACGTGTCGTGCAGCGGTTGCCATCGCGACTGATGCGCGGGCCACCACGACCGTGCTCGTGCTGATGGCTGGACATACACGTGCGCCATCGCATTGCCACCGACCATTAACACCAAGTCCGCGTTTCGAGTGAGTATCCGCGGATGCGCGAGCACGCGTAACGACTGCGACTCCAGCCACCCGTGCAAATCGTCGTGATGCGACGCGGGCGCATGCCCGTGATCGCCCACCACCCAGATACGCAATGACTCCGACCATCCATCCGCAATCGCAATGGCGCGCGCCGCCGCAACCGCGGCATCAAGGTCTGAAATCGCGCCACGTACTGCCGGCGAATCACTTCCAAACTTGTGCGAAAATTTGTCGGGACTGGTGAGGGCCAAGACGGAGAATCGTGGCTGTGTCGCCGCGAACACGCGCAAGAATTCCCTTGTCGCTGCGCGTTCCGTATGACGCCATCCGAGCGTGTCGCCACGAAAATGCGGGATGGCAGCGCGAATGGTCCACAACGCGGATCGTCCGATATTCGCGATTGATGCGCCACGTGCAAGCATGCTCATGCCGGAAAGTGACGGACGCGCGAGTTCAAACAACGTTGGAGCGGCGGCGTCGACGTCGTGGTCGACATGCCAAATGTCGATGCCAGCGTAACTGCGGACATGGGTCGGTGACCAACGCAGCGTACGCGCGCGATCAAACCAGCGCAGTCCGGGCAATCCAACACTGCCTGGATGACGCCCCATCAAAAAGGGAACGTACGCTGGTCCGGTCACCGACGGAAACGACGCCGAGATTGTGTGCAAGTTGCCGCGCTCGCGGAGCGCTGCCAGCGCCGGTGCTCGCCCCGCATCGAGTTCCTGCTGCAACACCTCCGGACGAACACCATCGGCAACCACCAGGAGAAGACGCGCATCAATCTTGGTCACGCCGACACCCGCTTTATGGCACTGGTGGCGGAGCAGGCAAGCGGTCGCGTACACTTCGCGCAACGCGTGCGCTGAAGGCGCGCACAATGGTTGAGCCGACTACCCTCCTCACGAAACGCACTCATGGCGAAATCGCCGCGTCCAACAAAAATCAAGAACACCGTTGCCGCTGCGCCCACCGATGTGTCACGCAAGGCACCGCGCACCGTGACTGGGAAAAAGGCATCTCCCGGCGCGCGTGCGATCGCCGAACACGCGTCGCTCGAAGGTCTTATCGAGCGCACGGAAGAAGGACATCGCAAGGCAGGGCGTGTGCCGGACACAGAAGCGCTGGTGTCGAGCGGCGCGCGAGCAACGCGACGCAAAGCGCGGCGTCCGATTGACCAGGATCTTCGTGACATGCCGATGCTCACGGAAGATGAAAAATTGTTGCAGTCACCGAGCGAAGACCAAGGCGCATTCACGCGTACCGATCCGTGGCGTGTCATGCGCATCACGTCTGAATTTGTCGAAGGCTTTGATGCGCTCGCCGAAATTACGAAGGGCGTGACAATTTTCGGATCGGCGCGAACCGGTCCGGACGATCCGCAATACGCTGCAGCGACCGAGACCGCGCGATTGCTCGCGCTGGCCGGCTTCTCGATCATCACGGGGGCGGGTCCGGGGATCATGGAAGCGGCGAACAAGGGATGCAAGGAAGGTGGTGGACATTCGGTGGGATGCAATATCGAATTGCCATTCGAGCAAGGTGCGAACCCATACGTCGACACGCTCGTCAACTTTCGATATTTCTTTGTTCGCAAGACGATGTTCATCAAGTATTCGAATGCGTT
>JAYTTR010000193.1:0-2187 GCA_043744935.1 Gemmatimonadaceae bacterium | reverse complement strand
GAATTGATGTTGCTGTCGCTGCTCACGGCCAATCACGCTCGTGAAATTGCGCTGCGACTTGGGCTTGGGGTTCCAGAAGAAGCGCATCTCTGCGGCATGTTTCGCAACCTCGGCGAGGTGCTCATCGCATGCCATTTTCCACATGATTATGCGCGTATTCACACCCTCATGTTCGAAGAACGAAAAAGTGATCATGCAGCGGCATTTGGCGTGCTCGGTTTTCGGTACGAAGAATTGGGTGAGCTCGTCGCGCGATTTTGGGGCATGCCAGAGTCGGTGTTGATTGGCATGCGTGCGCAAGCAGCAGCGACACATGCCGACGAAAGTGCGGTGACGTCGTTCAGCCATGAACTCACGAACGTCATCTATCGTCGTGACCTCGATGAGCGCGATGCCCAGCGAGGCGTCGACGAATTGATGGCCCGCTATCGGGTACGTCTCAAGTTGACACGCGAACAGGTGCGCGACGTCGTCGAAGGCGCACTCAGCGAAACGCGAGAAGTGTTTGTCAATGCGCGCGTTGCCATTGGAGCGTTGCGCATGCGACAACTGTCCGATGCCGCACGATCGGCGATGGGCGTTGCGCCTCTCGAATCCGGCGAATGGCGCGCGGTTGAAGCAGCAGCGCCTGCGGTGCTTGGCACGCAACAGTTGCGTGATCGACTGCAACAGGAACTGGAGGGCCGGGTCAACCCGGAGGTGGAACGCGAACTGGGGCCGGTGCTGTTGCTCGCCCTCGAAGGAGCCCTTCGCGGTGCGCCGTTTGATCGCGTGATCGCCTGCGTCGTGAACGCTGACCGGACGCGATTGTTTGCACGGTCCGGCTTTGGACTCGACGTCGAATCGGTGATGAGCGCATTCGACTTTCCGCTCGCCATCGATGGCGGGCCGGTTGCCACCGCAGTAATCCATCACGCAGCCGTCTGCGTACCCCTCGACCGAGCGATGACCGACGTCGAGCTTCGCTGGGCCGCGTCACTCGGCGTTGCGCAATTTGGCATCTTTCCGATCTCGGTGGACGACGATGTGGTGGGCTGCCTGTACGGTGATCGCGTCGCGTCCCAACCCATGCTGGATCGCGACGCCCGACGCTTTGTCGAGGCCATGACGTCGCTGGTCGTCGAAGCAATCGCGGCACGCCGCACGCCTTAGCGAATTCTTTGTTAGCGCGTATTACGCGTATACAGGTATGCTCCCGGAGTGCTAAATTGATCGGTCGCACCTCAACCACGATTTCGGGACTTTGTATGCCTGTCGCTCACACGGTTCGCGCCTGCTGCACTGCTGCGCTGCTGACTTTCATCTTCATGTCTACCGCCGTTCAGTCGCAAAGTGCAAACAGCAACACCTTCGACGTGATCATTCCATCAGGTGCGAATTTCGACAAGGCCGAATTCCGCATGTGGGTGCCGGGTGTCTCGGACGGGTTGCGCGGTGTGGTGGTGCTAACGCCTGGCTCAAACGGCGATGGTCGAGATGCGGTACGGGACACGGTGTGGCAGGCGTTTGCCACGCGGCATCATCTCGCGCTAGTCGCAAGCCGCCTCACCGATTGGCCGCATGAGCAGGCATTCATCGAGTGGTACGTTGACGTCTCAAAGGGTTCCGGACAAGCATTGTTAGACGCGCTTGACGCGTTCGGTGTGCAATCAAAGCATGGGGAGTTGACAACTGCGCCACTGCTGTTGTGGGGCATGTCGGCCGGTGGACAGTTCAACTACGAGTTTGTGGCGTGGAAGCCCGAGCGCGTGCTTGCATTCGTGGTGAATAAGGGTGGCATTTATTACACCGCGCTCACACCAGTCGCGGCGCGCAATGTGCCTGGAATGTTATTTGTCGGCGGGAAAGATCTGGAGTTCCGCACAAACACCATTGTTGGACTCTTCGCCGTCAATCGTCGCGCGGGTGCACTGTGGGCGTTAGCAGAAGAGCCCGCGGCGGCGCACGTCGTGGGACGTTCACGCGATGTGGCTCTGGTATTTTTCGAAGATGTTTTGGCGATGCGGCTCGGGAGCGGACAGAGTGCGATGCGGCCCGTCACTGAAAAAGTCGGATTCATCGGCGATCTCAAGGCACACACGTTCACTCCACTCGGCGACGGCAAGGTGCCCGGCTATCCTACCGCATGGTTGCCAACTGAACGCGTCGCGAAAGCGTGGCATGCAATGGTCGCAGATCAGCCATTTG
>JAYTTR010000192.1:0-2188 GCA_043744935.1 Gemmatimonadaceae bacterium | reverse complement strand
CTGGATTCTGCGAGTGAAACGGTCCGCCACGCACATAACCTCCACTCGGACCGCGAACCACCATTGGGCACGGCAGGAACGCCCGGTACCGCGCGGTGGCCACGTAATTGGTCAACATGTCATATGCGTTCGCAATGAAGTCGATAAACTGCATCTCGACAATCGGACGCAAACCCATGTGCGCCGCGCCCGCTGCGGCACCAACAATGCCAATCTCGCTTATCGGCGTGTCGATCACGCGTTGTGCACCAAAACGCGACAGCAAACCCTCCGTCACTTTGAACGCACCGCCAAACGCTCCAATGTCTTCACCAAGACAAAAAACGTTGACGTCGCGTTCCATCTCTTCAAACAGCGCCTCGCGAATGGCTTCGAGGTAGGTAATTTCTGGCATCACGTCGCCGCTCCGTCGACGTCCCAAGTGCCCCACCCCTGCGCGCGTTCCTCGCCGTATCGCGCATCAGCGGCGTCACGACGAAACCATAATGTCTGCTCGGCGAACGGCGTCCCATACACACCAACAAGCGCATCCAGCGCCTCAGGCGGAAGTGATGCTTCGGCGGCATCCGTCGCGACATCTATTTCACTCAGAATTTGCGCATCGATCAGATCCAGCTCTGTATCCGTTGCGAGTAACTCCTCGCGCAGCACACGCACGTAGCGATCGATAGGATCGTTGTGTGCCGCCCAGTGCTCAACTTCCCCCGGTACCACATACGATTGATTGTCATGCTCGGCGTGCCCTTTCCGGCGAAAGGTCATGAGCTCAATGAGCGTCACGCCTTCACCGCGTCGCGCGCGATCCACCGCCGTTTTCGTCGCATCGTAGACCGCGAGAACATCATTGCCATCGGCCTGCACCCCTGCCACACCGTACCCAATCGCTTTATCGACAAACTGCACCGCTGCGGTTTGCTTCGCGGTGGGCGTCGAGTAGGCGTACCCATTGTTCTCGACAATCACCACCAACGGGCACCGCTGCACTGCTGCGAAGTTGATGCCCTCGTGAAACGCACCCGTGCTGGTGGCGCCATCGCCGATGTACACCAGTCCCACGCGATCTTCGCCGCGCATTTTGAAAGACAGCGTCACTCCCGCCATCACCGGCACCATGTCGCCCAACGGCGAGATCTGGCCAATGAAACCACGCACGGTGTCGCCAAAATGGATGTTGAGTTCGCGACCGCGTGTCGGTGAGTCGCCCTTGGCCATGTATTGTCGCAACACTTCAAGCGGCGTCGCGCCCTTCACCAGCATCGAACCAAGATTGCGAATCAATGGCGACAGGATATCGCGTTGCTCAAGCGCAAATGCACTGCCAACAGAGTCCGCTTCCTGCCCCAAAGATCGAAAGAGTCCGCCGACGACTTTCGTTTGGCGATACAAATTCACGAGGCGTTCTTCAAGTTGCCGCGTGAATCTCATCCAGTAGTACAGCGCAAACTTCTGCTCTCGCGTCAGCGCATCACTCGGCCGCGTTCCCGCCACTACGGCACGCGCTGCACGAGAAACACGCGCCATCAATAGCTTGCCTCAATTTGATGCCGAGGATCTGCAGCGCGGTGCAACGCAACAAAGAATTTCTTGACGTTTTTGTCGAGGCGACTCTCCCCGACTTGATCCGTCTGCGCTTCGACAAACGTTGCGTGCCCGCCATCCATCGTGATCACCAGCCGCAGCACGCCGAGTGCACCGGCGAAACTGCGCGATCGAGTTTCCGTTGCACCACGCGTCAGGCCCACTGCCGGGAAAAATCGATCTGCGGTTGCAAGGACGTCATCTGGAGCGAGCGTTGTCCGGTGAAAATGTCGCACGATCAGGGTACCGTTTTTCTCGAGGTGTCGGGCGAAGCCTTTTTTTCCATCGGCTTGATCGTTGGCAAGGCCGGACGCGCCGACTGCGGCGTGCTAAAGTCGCCAGGTTCATCAGCGGACAAAATATCCTGTGTCCAGTCTTGCGTGCGCTGCAATGCCTTTGTTGAATCGGCGCGAAACTGCAATCCCATCGCCCACATCCCTGCCGTGACAAACATCAAATTTGTACGATAGGTGCCAAGTTCACCGGTTTCTTCCAGACCATTGGCCACCGTTTTACGATCTTTGTTGGTTGCGAAGACGCGGCCTTGCCCGCCTTGAATAGGCTTGCCGGAATGCACGTCGTTGACGATGACGCGCCAGTAAGTCGGCTC
>JAYTTR010000191.1:0-8487 GCA_043744935.1 Gemmatimonadaceae bacterium | reverse complement strand
GCTAGCGTTCTTTTCCACCATTGCGCGGGTGCCGGCGATATCCGTAAACGCTCGCTTGTCTTGGTGAAATTTTGAACGTCGAGAAACGTGAAGAGTCGCGTTTGACCAATGGCCGAGCGCCGATCAATATGACCATCCATTTCGAAAACATCGGTGGCCGCGTGCTGTCGTTTTGTGCCACGGAAGTCCGGCAAAGTACTGATCCTGCGACGTGCCAAACAAGAGCGCTTCCGTCACGGCATCGATACCGTCGCCACACTTAATGCCCGTGGGCATCGTTTAGGCGTTTGCGCTGCACACACGAACGCCACCGCGAGCGCGGTGGCGAACGTGCGAGCACCCACAAACCGCCGGCGAAACTCAGCGCTTGTCGCTGACCACAGGTTTGAGGTCGCGGTCCTGCTGATGTGCCTCAACAAACCACAACCACTTGTCGATGCCGCGCGAAATTTCCGTCATGATGTCCGCCGAATCGGAGTCTTCCAAATCATCCATCTCGGCGATGGCCATGCGTGCAACGCGCCCAAATCCGGCCAGCGAATCCGACAGCGCGGAAACATGCAACGAGCCCGCACTGAGCGCTCCGGGATAATCCATCAGCGTGCTTCGGGCTGCTACGGTGCGAGCGGTGCCTTCGGCGATACCGCCTAACTGCACAATGCGCTCTGCCATGAGGTCGATGTACTCTTCAACGCCCTCGTTTACCTCGTCGAACAGTTTGTGCAACGCGATGAACGACGGACCCTTCACGTTCCAATGCGCCTGCTTGCAATGTGTTTGTAGGTCGATACAGTCCGCGAGCCGCGCGTTCAACAACGTGACCACTTCAATACGCGTGGACTCGGGAATGTCGTTTTTGGTTTCGTACAGCACGTCCGTCGTAACTACGGAGGCATCATCACGGTTTACGGGGTGTTTTTTCGCCGACATAAAAACCTCTGAAGGTTGGAATACTGAAGAACTACATGATAGAACTGAGATTGCGGCAAGAAGGTTGCCACACGTTCGAACGGGGTTTGCGCAGTCACAACTGCGTGACGGGGAATTCCCCGCTTGACAGGGCCCGTGTCGCAAGACATATACCCTTGCAAGCCGCTGTTAGTTCTCACGGCAGACATAGAATCCCTTTCGGATTCACCTTGGCGATCAGGGCATCAGGCCCTGGCAGTTGGAGGCGCAGATGGTCACTCAATCCGAGCGACCGTTGCGCCTTTTTGCTGTCTGCCAACCAAGTATCAAACTTGTTGAGGATACGTTCATGCGCATCGCCGTCGTCACCCAAAACGTTGATGTTCTTGTCCCCCTGCGCGCCATGCTTGAAGAGCCTGGTCATTCGGTGGTACATGCAACGCGTGTCGATTGTCTCATGCGACTCGCTGACCGCGCGCCCATTGATCTGGTCATTGCCGATCAGCAATTCCCCGACGGAAGTGGTGTTGAGCTCCTCACCATGCTGCGTCGCGATCAACCACAAACGCTCACTGCCATGCTGATGAACGCCGGTGCATCCTACGTCCCGCAATTAGCGAGTGATGTTGGAGCTGTTGGCTTGTTGATGCTGCCGCTCGACGGGGCTGCCGTCAATCAATTTGTGGAGCGGGTTGAGGATGTGCGTGAGCGGCGGTTCGCTGCTGCCGCTGCTCCCGATCCGGTCGTTGCCGCTGCGCCCATTGAATTTCACGGCATGTACGGCAGTGCGACGGCGATGCGTGCGACGTTTCGAGCGATCGCGCGGGTCGGTGCAACCGATGCGACCGTTTTGGTCACTGGCGAAAGTGGAACAGGCAAGGAACTGGTTGCGCACGCGTTGCATGAAGAGAGTGCGCCTCGTCGCAAACCGTTCGTAGCACTGAATTGCTCTGCGTTGCCATCCGAGCTCGTGGAGAGTGAGCTGTTCGGTCACGTGCGGGGCGCTTTTACGGGCGCGGTGAAAGATCGTGCTGGCCTGTTTGAGGCTGCCAACGGCGGTACCCTGTTCCTGGACGAGATCGGCGATTTGGGCCTTCGCGCGCAAGCGAAAGTGTTGCGGGCGTTGGAGAGCGGCGAGATCATGCGTGTTGGCGGTACCACGACGACCAAGGTGAATGTTCGTGTGATTGCCGCGACAAATCAGCCCCTCGACGCCATGGTGGCGGCGGGCACGTTTCGCGAAGACTTGTTGTATCGCCTCAAGGTGATTCCGCTTGTGCTCCCGCCCCTGCGTGAGCGTTTGGAGGACATCCCGCTATTGGCGTCGCATTTTCTACGGGGATTTGCTGAGCATCATGCCCTGCGCCTGCGGTCCATTGATGATGAGGCGATGGCGTTGCTGATGCGCCATCCGTGGTCTGGCAACGTTCGCGAATTGCGCAACGTGTTGGAACATGCGCTGGTGATGGCTGACGGTCCGCAAATTCGTGCTCGTGATCTGCCGGCGAGCGTTGCGCCCAAGCAGGCGTTGGCGCCCGCATCGGTGATGATCGATGACTCCTTAACGTTGCCGTTCATCGAAGCACGCAAACGCGCACTGTTTGCGTTTGATCGCGCGTTTCTCTCGCAAGCACTAGCTCGCCACGGCGGCAGCATTGCAAGTACGGCGCGCGCAGTGGGCCTGCACAGACAATCACTGCAAAAATTGTTGTCGCGCCGTGAAATGCGTCCGACTGCCGAGGTGTTGACAACCACGGCGTAAGCGTGCAATGACGCGAAGCATGGCGAGCGTGTTGCGACCGGTTGCAATGGTCTCGTCAAGCGGCATTTAGCGGAACGTTTTGGGGACGACGATGGCGACGGTTAGCGTAACCAGGACAGGCCGATACTTTGCTGCATCGGCCTGTCCTGTTTCAATTCATTCCACTTCCCTTCGCTCTGCGTTCAGCTTCGCGCTCACGTCGGCAAGTTCGCCATGAAATACCGTACTCGTGAGATCCAGTTCACGCTTGAGCCGGATGTGGTTATGCACGTCCTTCACGCCAGCAATGCCTTCGGCCAAGTCCTCGGCTAGGCGTTTCGTCCGGCGCTCGTCTACGGTACCCGTCAGCGTAATTTCCCCATTCGCGACCATTACTTCAATATCGCTCGCATCAATCTCATGATGGCGAGACAGTTGCTCACTGACATCTTCGTAGATTCGTTCGTCCGGTCTCGTCCATCCTTTTGGTCCGCGGCCCGCGTGACTGACCTGTGAGGCAACCCATCCTCGTGTTGCAGCTTCTTGACTCTGCACGAACCCGCGTGTGTCCTCGCGCTTCCGATGGTAATCTTCTCGATCCATGGGACGGTCCTGTTTTGAGTGAACGTTGAGCGACGATGATACTGAAGGATTCAATTCGCGTGCCGTGCAGCGCACACATCGGCACGCTCTGTGCAGACTGGTATTGGCTATGAAAGAACAAGTCGAACGAGCCCTTTTGATTATTGCCATCGTTGCGTTCGCTGCATGCGGTGAGACAGCGCAACTCGCGCGTGGTGCAGATTATGGCGCCCATCCGACCTTGGTCGCACCAAAACATGCGCTCATCCCAACAACCCGAGTTGCGAAAGCGATTGGCTGGAACGACGGCGCTACCCCAGTTGCGGCGGCAGGTACGCGCGTCAATGCGTTTGCGCGCGGTCTCGATCATCCGCGTTATTTGTATGTGCTTCCCAACGGGGATGTGCTCGTTGCAGAAACGAACGCTCCACCAAAGCCTGATGACGGCAAAGGAATCAAGGGAAAGTTCTTTCGATATTTTCAAAAGAAGGGCGGCGGCGGTGCTCCAACAGCAAACCGAATCACGTTACTGCGCGATGCGGATGGCGACGGTGTCGCCGAAACAAAATCAATCTTGCTGAGCGGACTACATTCGCCGTTTGGCATTGCGCTAATAGGCCATGATTTGTACGTCGCCAACAGCGACGCGGTAGTGCGATTTCCATACGTCGATGGCGCGACGACTATCTCCGCGACTGGTACGCAAGTAGTCGCACTACCCGCCGGTACGCTCAACCATCACTGGACGAAAACTATCGTTGCGTCCGCCGACGGATCCAAGTTATACGTGAGTATTGGATCCAACAGTAACGTTGGCGAGAATGGAATAGAGAAAGAAATCGATCGCGCCGAGATATGGGAAATTGATGTAAAAACGGGTGCGCATCGCGTTTTGGCGACTGGTCTGCGCAACGCCGCAGGCTTGGCGATCGAACCGGAGTCTGGTGCGCTGTGGGCGGCCGTGAACGAGCGCGATGAAATCGGCAGTGACCTTGTTCCCGACTACATGACGGCAGTGCACGACGGCGGGTTTTATGGATGGCCGTACAGCTACTATGGGCAGCACGTTGATGATCGCGTGAAACCGCCAAGACCTGAGCTTGTTGCAAAGGCGATTGTGCCAGACTATGCGTTGGGCGCGCATACGGCATCGATTGGTCTCGCGAGCGCGCTCGGCAACGCACTCCCAGCGCAATTCAAGAATGGAATGTTTGTTGGCCAACACGGTTCATGGAATCGGAATCCGCGCAGTGGGTATGCGGTGATTTTCGTGCCGTTCATGGGCGGTAAGCCGGCCGGTCCGCCGGTCGACGTGCTCACGGGGTTTTTAACGGCGAATAAAGAAGCGCAGGGTCGGCCGGTTGGTGTTACGGTTGACAAGCGCGGTGCGCTGCTCGTGGCGGACGATGTCGGGAATACGATATGGCGCGTGTCGACAACGACGGTGCCGCGATAGAGGCTCTTATGGCGCGTTAGAGGCAAGCACGCGTGGTAAATACGTTGAACCACTCAAGGCGACAGGCTTGAATGCCGGGAGGAGATTGGCCGCTCCGTGAAACGGTAGCGAAACTCGGAAGCCATCGCATATTCAGCCGGGACGGTGTCGTCGAGATACTGAACATTCAGCCACTTGCCGGTCGCAGTGTATCGGCGTAGCAAGTCAAGCAAGTGCGACAGCTCATCCTCAACTACCAGCTGAAGGGTAGGCATCCGAGGACCAAGCGAACGCGCACACTGTTAATGTCACGGTGCGGACGCGCACTGTCGGTCGCAGCACTCCTGCTCCTCGACAGTGCCTGCACGCTGTCGCGTGCGAGCTCAAGCGTGAATAGTGCAACCGCTGCACGAGAACGTCCGTCCAATGGCGTCACAATTTCATTGGCTTCAAAACCCGGGGCGGCGTACGACGCGCTCTCCGCTGTGTTCGAGCAGAATGGATTCGCCGTTGATCAACGCCGTTCGAAGCGGCACTCGCTGTTCACACTCCCGCGAGCGCTACGCGGCGATACCACTTTCGTCGTCCGCGCAGATATCGTCGCCGTGGAGCTGCCGGGCACCTCAACGATCGTGGCGCTTTCCGGCGCTCATTCCAGCCCATCGGCTCACGCGGTCAATGCACGCGTCGCTCGCATGAACTTTCTATCGGTCGGACCGTGGAGCACACTCACCGCACTTACCGATGCGTTGCGCGCCTCGGAGTTTGCCGAACAACTCGATGCCGTGCATCAGTCGCAACACATTCCCGGCTTAGCCGTGGTGGTATTGCGAGACACCAGCGTGATACTCGCGCGCGGGTTTGGCTTTGCAAATATCGAGAAGAACATTCTCGTTTCGCCGCAAACGCCATTCAATATCGCATCCGTTTCAAAAACGATGTCGGCGGTTGTCGCGTTGCAACTGGCTGAGCGTGGTTTGCTGGATCTTGACCGTCGCATGACATCGTTAAAAGGGTTTGCTGCGTTTTGCGCGGAAGCACGTACGAGTGGTGGGATTTTTTTAACGACTACCAGTGCGACGCGCCGACACTCACGCTGCGGCGCGTGTTGTCGATGACCGCGACCGGCGTGCCGGGCACCAACGTCGTGTACAATCCGCCGTCGTACTCGTGGGTATCGCGTCCGATGGTGGAGGTCAGTCATACGTCGTTTTCGGACTTGGTGCAGGAGCTTGTGTTCGGTCCCGCAGGAATGACTCGGTCGGCACGCATTCATCGCGGCCTCACGCTGCGCGCACCGCTCGCGGCCGAACTTGCACTCCCCTATCATCTCGATGCGCTTGACCGTTATGTGTCGTCAGACGCGCCGCCGCCGCAGGGCGATGGCGCCGCCGGCGGCGTGATCTCGACGGCAATGGATCTCGCGCATTTCGACGTCGCGTGAACGAATGATGATATGATCTCCGCACCGGCTAAACAGCTAATGTGGACTGCGTCGCAATCGCCGAGTGGGAGCACGTCGTCGCACGGATTGGGTTGGTTCGTGCAGCGTATAGCAGGCGAACCAATGTTTTGGCATTCAGGGTTATGGGAGGGCGCCTATTCCGCGTTATATCTCAAGGTGCCGTCTCGTCATCTCACGTTTTTTCTGTTGGCGAATAGCGACGGATTGCGTTGGGAAAGCCGCCTGAACGAGGCCGCAATTGAACGATCGCCATTCGCCGCCGCATTTTTAAAAGCGTTTCGTTCCAAATCAGCGCGCTCGTCTAATAGCTCGGGCGCAGGAGTTCGGCGTGCACCTCGATTCAGTTTATGCGGCCGACCGTAGCGGGGCGCTGTCGCTCGACGGAAAAGCATCTTTATTTATCGCGCGACGACGGACAACACGTTGACCGTTGATTTTTGTGTTGGTGTCACTGCGCCGGTCCGTCGTGGGAAGTTTATGGGCATTGGCACGCGGACTCGGCGCTACTCCGCACCGACGTGTACTATTTGCTGGCGTGGAGTAGGATCACTGCTCGAGGAGGTCGTGATGCCACGTTGGATGAAGGTCATTCGTGGGATGATTGGTACAGGACTCACGTTTGCCGTATGTGTCGGCATTGTCAGTTCGATGAACGGGATCGTCGCGCGTATTGCTGGTGAGATTTCATTGCGCGAACTCGTGCAGATGGTTGGCAAAATATCCGTCGTCGCGTTTGATGCGAGTTACGCGTCGCTCTTGTCATAGGGGTTCATGTCCCTGACTAAAATCGATCTACCACTCGTCCGTCAGCTCGAGCGCGCGGAAGCCACGGCCAACGCAGCATTCGTCGACGCGCGTGCACAAATTGATCAATCGATCGGCGCGACATGGATTAACATCGCCAACGCATACGCAATGTTTGACGGCATTGGCTCGCCATTGTCACAAACATTTGGTATTGGTCTGTACGATCCGTTCGCAGCGACAGAGTTCGATCAGCTCGAAGCTTTTTATGACGCGCGCGGAGCGCCAACCGTTGTCGAAATGTCGACGTTCGCGGCGAGCGATGTGGTGCATATGTTGAAGGAGCGCGGATATACACCAATTGAGCAGTCGACCGTGCTGTTGCGCGATACGTTAGTACTGCCTGATGAGCCCAGGAGCGACGTCACGGTCCGCACTATCAGCGCGGACGAGCTTGATATCTGGGCGCACATCTCGTCGCTCGGGTGGAGTAGCGAAAGCGTGGAGCTTGGCGCGTTCATTAAGCAACTCTCGCTCGTTATGGCGCGCGCGCACGGCACACGGTGCTTTCTCGCGGAGATGGAGGCGCAGCCGATCGCCGCTGCTGCAGTTCATCTCGACGGCAACGTCGCGCTTCTGGCAGGTGCAAGTACAATTCCTTTCGCACGCGGGTGCGGCGCCCAGCGTGCTCTCCTGCATGCACGACTTGCGTACGCAGCGAAAGATGGCGCGCATCTCGCAATGATCGTAACGCAACCACGCAGTGCATCGCAGCGTAACGCTGAGCGCGCGGGTTTTCGGTCCGTGTATGCGCGTACGAAGTGGGAGCGGCACGCCGCGACAGCCTAACGCGTACTACGCGAACTCCACCACTTCCCACTTGCCCACACCACGAGTCCAAATGGCGGGCAATGCCTCACCCGTTTCAAGCACCGACTTCAGACTCGCGAGCACCTGCGGCCAGCCGCCGGAAATGCCGTTGTGCATGCCCGATCCCGCTTCGAGGTCACCATGCGTTACGGTGAGGCGAACAAGCTCTCCCGCCTGCGCGAGATCAAACGTGACGCGAGACGTTTTTTCGGCATTGCCGACGTCGCTCGGACTGGCCCACGAAATCACGAGCCGACGCGCTGGATCGCGCTCGATCACCACACCGGCAATGTCAACCAACGATGCGTCATCAGCATCGCGGTGCTGCCACGACGAACCTACGTTGCAGCCGGACGCGTTAACGTGATCGCTCAAATACTTCGTCGTAAAGGACTCATCGGTGAACGCCTGCCACACCTTTTCACGCGACAACTTGATGCACGTCACATACACAAATTCAGCCTTGTTCATCGGTCTCGTCCTCGAGGACTTGTTTGAGTTCGCGAAGCACCCGCACGCGCTGGCGCTCGTACTTCCCTATCCAACGACCGGCAATGGCATCGATTGGTGCTGCGTTGAGGTAGTGCAACTTCTCGCGGCTTCGCCATACAGGCACGACGAGATTAGCAGCCTCGAGAATCGGCAAGTGTTTTGGAGGCGCAGGGCACGCGGAGAAGAACAACAACACAAATGCCTAAATTAAAAATCAAATGGGAATTCGCTCTGTGGCAATCCGTCGGC
>JAYTTR010000190.1:0-8490 GCA_043744935.1 Gemmatimonadaceae bacterium | reverse complement strand
CGTCAAGCGTGCCACCCTTCTCGATCACCGTTCCTTCTGGCACGTAGCTGGTGTGCATGCCATCGAGCAGCAGTACCGCATTCACGGTTGCGAAATGCGATGAGTCGCGCAGGATTGCACGAATTGCTCCGTGGCCCGCACTGAAGCCGGACAGTGTGATGGTTCGAAACACGACAGCGCGGCCGAGTGCCGCAGTTGCTTCGCGCTTGATGGCAGCGAGCAATGAGTCGAAGACCGCTGGCTCAGAGAACGTACGGTCATAGATGCCGCTTCCCGACCCAATATTCACCACCGCAACCGCGTAGTCTGCACCGAGTTGCGTGACGGCATTTTCTGGAACGAACGATGCGCCGAGAAAATGTACGACCAGTCTAAGGCCGCGTGTGCTGTGACTCTTGGCCGTGATAAACAGTTCAACGGGTTTACCGAGTGGTCCGGCGAATGTGCGTTTCGTTCCCTCAAGTTCTGTCGGTACAATTCGCACGTGCGCACGCGTGTGCTCCGCCATCGGGGATGGGTTTTGTGGCGCCATCACCTGCGCGCTGACCAACACCGCGCGACATGTAAGAGTCGCGATGAGTACCGTGGCTTGCGAAATAGCGCGCATGAGCGACTCTTGAGTGTGCGTATCCAGTGACATTCTTGCACTTCTCCTTCAATCTGCCCCTTATGTCAACGAAGCGATACATCCGTGCCGTTTCTCTGAGATTGTCGCTCTACGGCTTGTTGGCGTGCCCTGTTGTAGTGCAGGCGCAAGCAAAGTCTGATGCCGAGCCGCCGCGATGGCGTGGTGCGCTTGCACTCACGATCGGCGGGGCCAATGTAACCGACGAAGCGGCAACGTTTGGCGATGTTGTCGGCATCACGGTGGATGCTTTGGGGCGTGTGTTTATCGCCGACGGACAGGATCAACAAATTCGCGTGTTCTCTTCGACTGGAGCGTTTGTTGCGAAGTTCGGACGAAAAGGTGGAGGCCCAATCGAGTTTAATGGATTGGGGAGCATCGCGTTCGCATCGGACGGGATACTCTGGGTGCGAGACGAGAAAAACGGTCGGTTTCAAGTACTCGATGTGCGATCTACTCCCATCAAACTTGTGCGCACGGTGCCGCTGCTCAATGAGAACGATGGAAGTGGACAGCCCATTACGTTCGATGTTGCGGGCAATGTGATTGACGAGTGGGGTTTCTTTGATAGCAAAGAGATGCGCTTTCGTCCAACCCGCGTACGTCTTTCGTCGGCGGGCGTCAGTCTGCAAACGGATACGCTGCGAACTCCGATTGGAGCGTACGCCGGCGAATTTAAAACAGTCACCACAAAAACGACGGCATCGGGGACCGTCTTCAGTACTTCTGAACAACTTATCTATCAACCGTACGGGTCGCGTTGGGTGCGCGCATATGGTGCAGCGGGTGTGCGGGCCGACGCTGTCACTTCGCGCTATGACGTGAGCGTTTTCGACGATCGCGGAACATTGGTACGACACATCGTGCGCACTGTACCGGACGTGCCGCTGTCCGACAAAGAACGCGCTATCGGTGAAGGACGATTGAAAGCCCTCGCGAACATGGTCAACGCGTCAACCGGTGGTTTACCGTTTGGCGTACCACGCCTGCATCCTCCGCTTGTAGGGCTGGCCTTCGATACCGAAGGTGCGCTCTGGGTTGAACGTACCACAGCCGAAGGCCGGCCACGTGAAGCGGATGTATTTGACCGCACTGGTCGCCGTGTTGCGACTGCCGAGTGGCCGAGAAAGTTTGATGTCACGAGTGGTCGAATGTTGTTTGTCGGCGATCGCTACACGTGTTCATTGGACATGGACGTTGACGAGGTGCAACGAGTCGTATGCTTGCGTTTCAGGTAGTGGCAAAAGGCGACGACGATTTATCGCTTGCTTGACGGCGGTATTTTCCCAAGCATGCGCATGTAGGTGACGATGTTTCCATAGTGCTCACCGTCGTGGACCGCGTTGAGCGCCAGGACACCGATCTTCGTGTTCTTCTCGCCAAACATGTCAACGGCAGCACCCGCAGCGGCGGTGCCAATCGCGTACGCCTTTGCGCAATACGTGTTGGACGCAATCAGCGCGGCGATCAGTGCTGTTTTGGTTGTCGCCGATTTTTCAATGGCGTCTTCGGCGGGTTGCGGGTCGCCTAACACCGCCGCGCAAATCATGTTCTGCGTGCCGGCCACGTGTCCAACGATCTCACCAAACGTGCGCACCCCAGCGATCGGACGATATGCGTATTCAGAAACACTCAGCTCTTCGGCGGCTGCAGCGATGTACGTGCTGGTGCTCTTCCACTGCGAGCGAAGCGCGGCAATGCCCACATCCAAACCGCTAGCTGACGGCTGGGCAAACGCGGGCGCTGCGGCGAACGCGACGGCAATACCAATTGCCACGACGCCACGTACGAGTGAGGTCTTCATGGGAGGTCTCTTGAGGGTTGAACGACTAGAGTCATCGAAAGATGGCGATCAAGACAACGGTGCGTCGGTCTGGTTGGAGGGTTTGCTGTTGACTGGACTGTGTTGCGGTATGGCCGCTGCGTTTTGGTGGGGTTGAGCGAATATCGTTGTTTACGAAGATGGTAACGGCAAATGTACGCGAATCACGCGAATCTGCTTCGAGTGGCTTCGAGTGGCGTCAAGTGGCGTCGAGCGTCGATGCCACCAGAAAGGGCGCTCTTTTTTAGCAATTAACAAGGATCACTCGGTTGGCGTAACGCGTGGATATTTGCTGCCATGCGGTTCAAATGCACGTAGTTCGCGGCCTGTTGTTGTTCTTCGTGCCACTGACGACTGAGTTGTCCCCAGCAGCGTCGATACCGCAGCGGCCCATGACCCGCGTCCCCAGCTGACGCAAACTCCACGAAATGATCCGCTCCTGCGTATATCCGATGGGAATGCGCTCCACGTTCAACAATGCGCTCCACGTCCCTACGGCCGGCGCGTCCGGCACTCGTATCCACCATGAAGGAGGCAGGATGTCGCGCATGAGCATCTCGATGCGTCGGCTCGTTTGGTCCGCGTTGGTCACCGCCGTAGCGACGGGCGTTGCATCAACCGTATCGGCGCAGGCGGCGCAACGGCAAGACGAAGAGTACACAAAGCTGATCAAGAGCACGCTGACCGATCCGCGCATCACCACCAACTTGGTCGACCACCTTCCGTTTTCGGACAAGGTGCCCACCACGCTCAAATTTCCAGGCATCAACCACATCGTGGGCATGCCGGGTTACCTCACGCACTCGGGCGACATCAATCGCTATCTCAAGGCCGTCGCCGATGCGGCGCCAACGCGCGCGAAATATTGGTCCATTGGCAAGTCTGAAGAAGGGCGCGACATGGTCGTACTCGTCATCGCCGATGAAGAGACGATCAAAAATCTCGACACCTACAAAGGCTACCTCAACGAACTCGCCGATCCGCGCAAAACACCGGAGGCGCGGGCAAAGCAGTTGTTCGGTATTGCCAAACCTGTCTACTATCTGACGAGTGGCATGCACTCCACCGAAACTGGTGGCCCGGAAATGTTGATGGAGCTGGCTTATCGGTTGGTTGTTGAAGAGACGCCGATGATTCAAGGGATTCGCAAGAACGTGTTGACGATGATCACGCCCGTCATCGAAACGGACGGTCGCGACAAAATCGTTGACGGCGCGTGCTTCCGTCAGCGCACCGGTCTTAACCTCCCCACGCCGTACTGGGGTAAATACGTCGCGCATGACAACAACCGCGACGGCATGGGCCAGTATCTCAAGCTCACGCAAAACGTGCGCAAAATTGCGAACGATTGGCACCCAACCATTTTGCACGATCTGCACGAAGCGCAAACGCTGCTTTACGTCTCCACGGGCACAGGTCCATACAACGAACAGCTCGATCCGATCACCATCAACGAATGGTGGTACATGGCCGAGAACGACGTCATGGAAATGACGAAGCAGGGCGTTCCGGGTGTCTGGACGTATGGATTTTATGATGGCTGGGTGCCCAACTACATGTTCTTCCTCGTGCACTCGCACAACGGCATCGGTCGGTTCTACGAAGTGCAGAGTTTTGGCTCCGGGTGTGACGGTATTGTGAGCGCCGGTGGTCGTGGTGGTGCGGCCGGCCCGCTCGCCGCCGCAGTACCACCAGCAACTGGTGCTGCGCCTGTTGTCGCTCCGGCTTCTGGCGGACGTGGCGGTGCAGCAGCCGCACCAGCCGATTCCAACGCGGCACTCACACAGATCCTCGGCGGCACGAACTACAATCAAAGTCGGGAGTGGTTCCGTCCAAACCCAACGCCGAACGACATCAAGTGGGGTTCGCGCGCGAACACCAATATTCAGCAGTCGGCAGTACTCTATGCGTTGTGGAATACGGGTAAGGAACGCGATCGATTCCTCGAGAACTATTGGATCAAGAACAAGAACGCGATCAAGAAAGGTGTCGTTGGACCGGTGAAAGGCTGGGTCATTCCAGCCAGTCAACATTCAAAAGCGAACGCTGCCGAAGCCGTTAACCAACTGATCGATCAAGGACTGGAGTTCAACGTCGCGAACAGCGACATGAAATTCGGTACCGTTGATGTGAAGAACGGTGACTGGATCATTCGTGGTGATCAGCCGTTTCGCACGATCGCCGACATGTACTTCGCGATTCAAAATTATCCAACCACCAATCCGTCGCCGTACGACGACACCGGCTGGACGTATCAGATGATGCGTAACATCATCTTGCACGAAGTCAAAGATGCGTCGTTTTTGACGGCGTCGATGACGCCCGTGACCGGACACGTCACCGCAGCGGGTGGCATCAGTGGTGCTGGCGCAACGGTGATTGTCGCGCACACAGGCGACAATAACATGGTGGCGCTTCGCTATCGTCTCACGACGATGAAGATGTCCGCAGCCGAAGCACCGTTTGAAGCGGCCGGCCACAAGTTTGGTGCGGGCTCCTTCATCATTGCGAAAGCGAATCGCGCGGCGCTCGACCCAGTATTGAAAGAACTTGGACTCTCCGCGTGGGGAACGGATGCCGCCTTGACGGTCAAAACCCATGACCTCGACATTCCGCGCATCGGCTACATCCACAGTTGGGGCAACACGCAAGACGAAGGATGGGTGCGTGCGGCGCTCGATTACTACAACATTCCGTACAACTACTTCGGCGAAAACTCCGTCCGCAAAATGGGCGCGTTGCGTACGAAATTTGACGTGATCCTGTGGCCGCATGGTGGTGCAGTTGGTGTTGCGGCGCCAACAACAGGTGCGGCAATCCCGTATCAGCGCACCAAGGAATATCCGTCGCTTGGCTATCCAGACTCAACCGCGGATACACGTGGTGGACTCGGCGAAGATGGACTCAAGATGTTGTACGAGTTTGTGCAGGCCGGCGGTACGCTCGTCACGGAAGGTGGCACGTCCGCCATCTTTCCAACGTACAACCTGACACCGGGCATTCGCACGACCACCGCACCAGGCCTCGTCAATCGCGGAACAATTTTGCGCGCTGTGATTACCGACATGACAAGTCCGATCGTCTACGGCTTCGATGTGAATCAGTTGCCCGTGTATTTCAGCGGCGGCACATTGCTCGAATCGGGCGTGGCGATGACGCCGAACGCAGCACCGATCAGCAAGACGGATGTTTTGCGTCCGGGCAGCTCGGCTGCACTGTCTGGTACGGCGCTTGGCGGTGGTGCAGGGGCGGGTGGTGGTGCAACGGCCGGTGTGTATCAGAACACGCAGCCAATGGCGACGTGGGTTGAACACTCGGTGTGGGATCCCATGCAGCAATGGACTTCAAGCACCGCGGCAGCACCAAACGCTGACGCACTTGGCGGTCGTGGTGGCGGTGGCTTCGGCGGCTTTGGTGGTGGCGCTGCAGGTCCAGCATCGCGCACGCTTGATGACATGAAGCCTCGCATTGTAATGTCGTGGCCGGCGAGCCCGCGTGACATGCTGTTGTCTGGCGTGCTTGAGGGCGGGGCAAATTTGTCGAATCGTCCTAACGTGATCGATTCACCAATCGGCAAAGGCCACGTTGTCATGTTTACCATTCGGCCGTTCTGGCGTTGGCAAACACAAGGCACGTTCATTCTCGGGTTCAATACGCTGTTGAACTGGAACGACCTGGGAGCAAGATAAGGGTTAGGGATTTGGGGTTAGGGGTTAAGGAGTAGGGATGCGTTTAAATCCCTACTCCTTACTCCCTGTTCCCTACTCCTAACCCCTACTCTTCCTTTTCTTCCTTCTCTTCCTTCTCCTCCTGCACCCGCTCCACCGTGATTTCCACCGCAATCGCGGCCGCTTCATGTACCGGCATACCCTCTGTACGCAATGTGTATTCCTGCTCGCTCACTTCATCGCGCTCGCGTTGTTGTTCTTTCGCTGGACTTTCTGATTGGCCCGGAAGTTCGACGCGGAGTTCCTCAATAAGCATCAGGATTGCCGCAGCGACAGGAAGCGCCAGCAGTGCACCAACAATGCCCATCAACGTGCCGCCGGCAATCAGCGCGAACAGCACCACTGATGAGGGCAATCGTAGCGCGCGTCCATACACCATCGGGACCAGCAGCCGGCTTTCAATTTCTTCGTAGATCAATATTGCGATGGTCACTGTCGTCGTGACCACGGGGCCGAGTGACAGTGTCGCGAGAATGGCGGGACCGAGGACGAGGAAAATACCGATATACGGCAAGACGTCCGCGACGCCGGCAAGTACGGCGAGGGCAAGCGCACTCTTCACACCAAACGCGGTCAGCAGGATGAACATGAACACGCCCATCAGCACACATGTGATCACTTGACCGCGAATGTATCCGCCAACAATGCGTTCAAGATTCAGCGTAATGCGAGAAAGACGGATATGCTGCGTGCGCGGCACAATGGCGAAGAGCGCACCGCGCAGGCGATCTCGATCAATCAACATATACAACGACAGAAACACCGCTCCTACTCCGTACGCAATAGTTTCCGCGATGCGTACGGACGTCGTCAGCGCAACCAGTGTCGGAGCGCCGAAGAGTGCCGAGTATTTGATTTGTCGAAGTGCTGACGCCAGCGATGATGTGACACGTGATTGCGACAGGAACGTGGCCAACCGCTCGCGTAATACTGGCTCTTGCTCCATCAGCGAATTTGCCTGGGCAAGCACCTCGGGAATGGTGAGCGTGATGATCAGGAGCACGACTGCCAGGAGAATCGTGAACACCAGCGCAATGCCGATGCCGCGCCGTACGCCGCGCGCTTCGAGCCATTCGACCGCCGGGCTCAATGAACCAACGAGCATGAGCGAAGTGATGAGCACGAGGAGCACCGGCGCCAGCTGCAGAAGCAGCCAGCAGGCGGCGACAACCAGCACCAGTGTGAACATGGTGCGCGCGGTGATTTCAATGCGGTGCAGCCGTGCTTTTACTAGCGGGAGCGGCGGCTCGACTTCGGCGGATTTCGCCGCGTAGGTGGGAGGAATGGCCATGGGTTGGGCTGAGAATACGTCCGGCGAATCGGTCTACGGCTGAGTGCTTTGCAAAGTACGGGCCGCGATTTTCGCGAATTTGCGGAGCTGGGTAAATGCGGTTACGCGCTGCCACGAACGACGCGTATTGGTCGGTCGCGACAAAGTCGACTCCGGCGCGAATGACCGCGCGCTACCGCGCCTGAGCTGCGACTTCCGAGGCAAAGTTGTCGGACGCCGTGTAGCCGCGACCGCTATCTGGTGCAAATCCGTCAAGCGTGTAGAAGCGAATCCAGAGTCCCTGTGCGTGTGCGCGAGGCACCTGGGTTTTGAGGCGTGCGTTGTCGACCGCCGTCCATACACCGGCCTTGTTTTGTTCACCAACCTCAACCACGCTCCACGGAAAATTCACCCAGCGCACATAATCGCTGACACGCGCTTTTATCAATAGAGCGGCCGACGTGCGAGCCTGTGCCAATACGAGTTCTTCTCGCGTCGCGCCTTTGGTCCAGTCGACAGAGATCGCACCGAATGCGCGAAGGCGTTGTCCCACTGGCACAAGATCGTGAAATCGCGTCCGTTGTCCGGTGTCAGCGCCAGCGAGTATCAGAAGTGGCCCAACAGACAATGCCGCCGGCGCATTGGGTGTCAGCGTGCGAGGGGCCGTCGTAAGCCACTTCTCGTACTTGCCACGCAAGGCCCATACGGCATCGTGATGCGCGCGTTCGTTGGTTTAAAAGTCGAGGATCAGGACAATCACTGGCCACGTGTGACGCGTGTTTTCGCGGAACGCGCGTTCCATCACCGGTCGTATCTTTTCGAAAAAATACGAGTCGAGTGTCGGTGCGCCTTGCGTTGCGTCGGAGTCGTGCGCCACCACAGTATCGTACCGGCCCGTTGTCGTATCCCGATGCCAGTATACGTCTTGTTCGATTGCGAGTGGGACGCCCGTTGCGAGCGCGCGATCAATGCGATCCGCCCAGCGTCCACCTTCCGGATATGCATTGTGTGCATCCAACAGTACACGCACGCCTGGAGCAAATTG
>JAYTTR010000189.1:0-8507 GCA_043744935.1 Gemmatimonadaceae bacterium | reverse complement strand
AACATTCTCATCTGGCTCAGCGGGCAAATCGGTGTGCAATTGCAGGAATATGTCGTCCGCGATTTGCGCGATCGTGTGTACGCACACCTGCTGCGCTTACCGCTCCCGTGGTTTACACGGAACAAGGTGGGACAAGTCATTTCGCGGGTCTTGAACGATACCAACAACGCGAAAGCAGTCGTCACCGAACTGATCACGCGGTCGATGTGGTCGACGGCACAAGTGATCGCAACGGTCGTGATGATGTTTGTGGTGTCGTGGCAACTGTCACTGGCCGCACTCGTGGTGGCGCCCCTCACGATTGGCGCGCTGCAACCGGTGCTGCGCAAGCTGCGCAAAGGATACCGTCGGCTCGGCAACGATCAAGGCGAAATTACCAGCCTCGTGCAGGAAGTCGTGAGTGGGGTGCGCCTGATCAAGTCGTATGGCGCCGAGCCGCGTGAAGAAGCGAAATTCGTGACACGCAATGCAGCGTTTGCGCGTGGATACGTACGCATTGGACGACTCTCGTTACTCTCGGGACCAGTGACCGAAACGCTGGGCACGTTCACGGCTGTCGCCATCTTATGGTTTGGTGCGCATCTCGTGCTGGTGGATAAATCGTTAGACTCGTCGGAGCTCATTGTCTTTCTCATCTGGGTGATGCGTCTCTTGCAACCACTCAAACAGTTGTCGCAAGTACAGCCTGCCGCCCAGCAGTCGCTTGCGAGCGCCGAACGCCTGTTTGAAATATTGGATTCGCCCGCTGAGACCGCGCTGGATCGCGGTCAAATTACGAAACCGCGATTTCAGCACACGGTGGCGTTTGAGGATGTCACGTTCGCGTACGACGAGGGTGCCGAGGCGCTGCGCAATGTGTCGTTCACCGCTCGCAAAGGAGAAATTATTGCATTGGTTGGTGCGAGTGGCGCAGGTAAGTCGACACTCGTCGACCTTATTCCTCGATTTGTCGAGCCGACGAGCGGACGCATTACGCTCGACGGCGTCGATCTCCGCGAGATCAAACTCCACGCGTTGCGCGCGCTCACCGGCATTGTCAGTCAAGACACCGTGCTATTTAACGATTCGGTGCGCGCGAATGTCGCGTTTGGCCGCCCGAATGCGTCGCAAGCGCAACTCGATGCCGCAGCGACGGCGGCAAATGCGCTTGGCTTCATTCACGCGCTTCCACAGGGCTGGGAAACAAATCTTGGCGAGCGCGGTACGCGACTTTCAGGCGGTCAACGTCAACGCCTCGCGATCGCACGAGCATTGCTCTCTGATCCGCCGGTGCTGATTCTTGATGAAGCGACATCGGCGCTTGACGCGGAGTCGGAGCGGCTCGTGCAAGAGGCGATTGATCGTTTGCTGGAAGGGCGTACCGTGTTTGTCATCGCGCATCGGCTCTCCACCATTCAGCACGCCAATCGCATTCTCGTGCTGGATCATGGTCGCGTGTCGGAAGAAGGCACGCACGACGAGTTGCTGCTGCGCGGTGGTGCGTACGCGCGATTGCATGCGCTACAATTCGACCGACGATCCGAGGTGATCATGAGTGATGACGAAACAACGGTGACATTACTTGCCGTTGAATGATGTCGTGAATGTCCGCACGAACAACGCACAGTCTCGACTACGAGCTGATCGTCGCGCCTGGTTCGGGATTGGGGTCGTTGCGCTTTTTGTGCTCACCGCGATCTTGGCTCCGATCGTGGCCCGCTTCGATCCAATTCACATTGACCTCAATTCGACGTTGCGATCGCCATCGCTCACGCATTGGCTCGGCACGGATGCCCAGGGGCGTGATGTGTGGGCGCGACTCATTTACGGCACGCGCGTCTCGCTGCTTGTTGGACTTGCGTCACAGGGATTGTCGCTATCGCTTGGCATCGTGCTTGGGTTGTTGTCCGGATACCGCGGCCGGTGGACTGACGACTTCATCATGCGGTTAGCCGATGTGACGTTGGCCTTTCCCTCGCTGCTGCTGTTGATCGCGATGGCGGCGGCGTTTGAACCGTCGCTCACCGTGGTGTGCGTGGTGATTGGTGTGGTCGGGTGGGCAGGAATGGCGCGGCTCGTTCGCGGACAATTACTGGTGGTACGCGAGCTTGAATATGTCCAGGCGATGCGCGCGCTCGGCGCGCGTGATCGACGCATTCTCACGCGACATGTCCTGCCCAACATCATTGCTCCTGTGGTCATCGCCGCAACGCTCGGAATCGCTGGTGCGATCATGGCAGAGGCCGCGCTCTCATTTCTCGGACTCGGCGTGCAGCCCCCAACGCCCAGCTGGGGTTCAATGATTGCTGACGGTCGAGATCTTTCGCAGTTACGCAATGCGCCGTGGACATCGCTTTCTCCAGGCTTGGCAATCGGCTTCGCGGTGCTTGGGTTCAACCTATTAGGTGACGCACTTCGCGATGCCCTTGATCCTCGAGAACGCTGACCGCCGGTAGTCTCGGGTGCGGTTGTGGTTGCTGTTGTTGTGGTTGTTGCTGTTGCTGTTGTTGTTGCTGTTGCTGTTGTTGCTGTTGTTGCTGTTGTTGTTGCTGTTGTTGTTGCTGTTGTTGCTGTTGTTGCTGTTGTTGCTGTTGTTGTTGCTGTTGTTGCTGTTGTTGCTGTTGTTGCTGTTGTTGCTGTTGTTGCTGTTGTTGTTCGTTAATCCCTAGCCCCTCGTCCCCAGTCCCTATCATGTTCCCCAGCATCCGCGCCACCCATTTCCCATGGATGGACACCGACCACAGCATCTATCTCAACGCTGCCTCGGCGGGCCCGCTGCCGTCCACGGCCGTCGATGTCGCGGACACATGGGCGCGTTTGCGCCGCACGCCGCATTTACTTCCGCTGTCGATGTTGCAAGACGCAGTTTCCACCGCACGGACCCAGTTTGCGCAATTCATCGGTGCCGATGCGGACGAAATCGCACTGATGCCAAACACTACATACGGACTGAATCTTGCGGCGCGCGCGTTACCGTTGCGACCGGGCACGATTCTCACGTTCGATGGTGAGTTTCCAAGCTGCGTGTATCCATTTCAGGCGTTGGCGTCGCGTGGCATTTCGCTGGAGCTCGTTCCGCGCGTGAATGGCTTGCCGGACGAGGACACGCTCGTAAAAAAGATTGGACGCGGTGATGTAGTCGCCGTCGTGATTTCGTGGGTGCAATTCTCGACCGGGTATGTCGCCGATCTGCAACGCATTGGCAACGCGTGTCGTGCGCATGGTGCGTTTTTGATTGTTGACGGTATTCAGGGCTGTGGTGTCCTGCCGATCAACGTGCATGCGCTCCCGATCGACATGTTTGCGAGCGGCGCACAGAAGTGGCTCTTGAGTCCGTGGGGCACCGGATTTGTTTACGTGCGACGCGAACTCATTCAACAGATCGAACCGCACGACGTCGGCTGGGCAAGCATGCGTGCGTCGGCCGACTACGGGCGACTCACGAACTATGAATTTGATTTTTTCCCTGATGCTCGTCGATTTGAAGTGGTGACCCTCGCGTACCAGGACTTCGCGGTGGCCAACGCGGCGACAACGCTGTTGTTGGAGATTGGGGTTCCTGATATCGCTGCGCATTGCGCAGCGCTTATCGCACGCATCGTTGACTGGGTGGAAACGCGGCGTGACGTGCGCCTCGTCTCTGCCGCCAATGCGGCGCGGCGCGCAGGCATCGTCGCATTCGCGCCCAACGATCTCGTTGGCATGAGCGAACGATTGCAGCGTGCGAATGTGATCCACGGAGCACGCGAAGGTGCGATTCGGCTGTCGCCGCATTGCTACAACACCGTCAGCGAGATCGATAACGTGTTACGAGTGCTTGAGGACTGAACTTGTGCGCGCGTATTACGTTACATGCTCACGCGCTGCTCGGAATATCGCGTCCGGGTGTTCCATCGCGACGATTGCTCCGGATCCATGTCCGATCGCTCCATCGACTCCGCACCGGTCTTGCTCGCCAAACGCTCCGTCGCTGACGCGTTGCGTTCGTGGGCAATTCCGCTTGGGTGTCCAGTGTCGTACCTCGAACGGACGAGCGTGGTGTCGGTAGAACGGGATGTCGCCGACGAGCGAGAGGTGCGCATCTTCTCGCGCGGTGAAACGGCCGTGGTTTCCATGCCGTCGGCTGATGCGCGCGACTTCGATTTAGGCAACGACGAAATCAATGAATTGGTCGAACTCACGCGTGGCGATGCGGAGCCTGGGTCTTTCGTTGTGCTGCGGGGCGCGACGCTTGTGGTCGGGGACGAACCGGCGTCTGTGTCGATGCTGGATTTCGATACGCTCCGCGCGATGATGCATCCGGCGCGTGCGGCAATCGTGTACGATCCTCGTCCCGACGTGATGGACATGTTGCGTCACGAGGTGTCCGCGGCGGAGTGGGAAAAAGGCGGCGGACTTCTAGCGTCGCCACATCGTGTTGGCGCCCTCGCGGGTGGCGTACTCGTCGCATTGGCGTCCGTCTCCACCGCAGACGGTCACCTCGCGCGCGTCCGTGTTGTCGTGGCACCAAGCTTTCGTCGACGCGGCCTGGGACGGCTCGTCTTGCAGAAGCTTGTCCAACATGTGTTGGCTGAGGGACTGCTGCCGATCGCGCGCATGGCCGCGATCGATAGGCCAGCGCTGACGCTTGCCGATGCCACTGGCTTTGTACACTTTGCCCGCGCCCTCACGATGCGCATTACCGCAGTCCCCCAGCAGCAAGGGGCGCATGGTGGTGCCGGTCCGGTGTTCGCCTAAGGCACCTGCAGCAATCCGTAGTCCCGCGCGCCCTTTCGCAGTAACAAAAATCGTCCGGCTAAGAACCGCTCGTTGTGAATCGTGCGATCCGCCGCACCAAGTTTCACGCCATTGACGCTCACACCGCCCTGCTCAAGCAACCGCTTGGCCGCACCGCGCGAAGCGGCGAGCCCCAACGTCGTCAGGGCCTCGTACACGTCCACACCCTCCGTCGCGACACCGCTTTCCGCCGGCGGTTCGTATGTGGCGAACGGGATCTCCGAACGTAACGCCTCCAGCGCGTTGATCGAGAGCGACATCGCATCCGCCTTCTCAAACAGCAAGGCGGAAACCTCCTTGGCGACGCGCGCGGCCGACTCGCCATGCACCCGTGTCGTGACATCCATCGCTAGCGCGCGCTGCGCATCGCGCCGTTCTGGTTGAGCCCGGACGGACGTATCAAGTGCCTCGATGCTCGGCAAATCCAGCAGGGTAAAGAAGCGAAGAAACCGCGATACATCGCGATCATCTACACTCATCCAGAACTGGTAAAATTGGTACGGCGATGTACGCGCCGCATCAAGCCACACCGCACCAGCCTCGCTCTTGCCAAACTTGGTCCCGTTTGCATTCGTGATGAGTGGCAACGTGAGGGCATGCGCGTCGTGTCCCGTGACACGACGAATGAGATCAGTGCCAGCCGTGATATTGCCCCACTGATCGCTGCCACCTATTTGCAGCGTCGCACCTTCTCGCCGATGCAATTCCAGAAAATCGTACGCCTGCAACAGCATGTAAGAAAATTCGGTGAATGAAATGCCCGACTCCAAGCGCGACTTCACCGAGTCTTTCGCCAACATCACGTTCACCGAAAAATGCTTGCCGGTGTCGCGTAAAAATTCCAGGAGGGAAAGCGGTACCAGCCACTCGGCGTTATTCAGCAATTTCGCGGCGTGCGGGCCCTCGAAATCCAGGAATCGCTCAAGCTGCGCGCGAATCGCCGACGCATTCTCGGCAATCGTTTCCAGGCTCTGCAGCGTGCGTTCGGAGCTCTTCCCACTTGGATCGCCAATCATTCCCGTGCCGCCACCGACGAGTGCGATTGGTCGATGTCCCGCGCGCTGCAAATGCATGAGACCCATCACTGGAATCAGATTGCCAACGTGCAGACTCGAGGCCGTTGGATCAAAACCGCAGTATCCGGTCACTACACCGGCGCGCAACGCTGCTGCGAGACCGTCAGTGTGCTGAAAGAGCAGCTCGCGCCACGCGAGCTCGGAGATAGGCGCTGGATGATCGGTCATACATCAAAGATATCCGGGCAGAAGCTCTTGGCGCGCCCCGGGGTGCGTCGATAGCCTTCACCATCTCCAATGTCACTTCCCTCCGTGTTCTCTGCTCGTGGCGTCGCCGGGCTCTTCGCGCGCTTCCCGATCTTCGGGTGGCTGATCCTCCTCGTGCTCTTCGGTGGCGCCGTTGGCGCAGGCGGCATCATCGGCGCATGGTCGGTGATCTGTACACAGGGCCGTTGTCCATCCATTAGCTCGCTCGAGCAGTATGTGCCAAGGCAAACGTCGAAGGTGTTTGCCGCGGACGGTCGTTTTATTGCGGAACTCGGCGTCGAACGCCGCACGCTCATCAGCCTCAACGACATCCCGAAGCATGTTCGTGATGCGTTCGTGCTTACGGAAGATCGACGCTTTTACTCGCACGCGGGCATTGACTATTATCGCATTCTCGGTGCAATCGCGCGTAATGTGAAGGCGGGTCGCTATGCGCAAGGATTTTCAACGATCACCATGCAGTTGGCACGCAATGTGTTTCCGGATCGTATCTCGCGCGAGAAAACGATTTTCCGGAAGGTGAAAGAGGCGCGTGTCGCGCGTGCGATTGAGCAACGCTATTCGAAGAGCAAGATTCTCGAGCTCTACCTCAATCAGATCTATTTAGGGAATGGCGCCTACGGCGTGGAGACCGCCTCGCAACGGTACTTCGGCAAGTCTGTTCGCAATCTCTCGGTGGCGGAGGCCGCGGTGCTTGCCGGATTGCCCAAGGCCCCCGAGCGCTACAATCCGCGCCGTTTCGCGGATCGCGCGATTCAGCGTCGCAACACAGTGCTGGAGCTTATGCGCCGAGATCACGTCATCAGCGACTCCGACGCGTCGTTGGCCAAAGCATTTCCGATGCAATTGGCACAGCGCACCGAATCCGGCGACGTTGCACCGTACTTCGTGGAATACGTCCGACAGCAGCTGGAAGCGCACTTCGGCAAGCGACTTTACGATGAAGGGCTGCAAGTGTACACGTCACTCGATATCGATCTGCAAGGTGCGGCCGAACGGGCGCTTGAAAACCAAATCAAAGCCATCGAAGCTGGCCGACATGGCGCCTACAAACATTTGACGTACGAAGCATACGTCGCACGCACGGCGGAAGGTGGCGAGGCGGGCACCGCCAACTCGCCATACTTGCAAGGTGCATTCATTGCGATCGATCCACGCAATGGCGCCGTCCGCGCAATGGTTGGTGGCCGCGATTTCGACGACTCCAAATTCAATCGCGCCGTGCAAGCATTGCGACAGCCCGGCTCGACATTCAAACCGATCGTCTACGCGTCGGCCATTCACGCAGGTTTTACACCAGCGCAAATTGTCGATGACTCACCCATTTCCGTGGATCAAATGTCGGGTGAAGCGTGGACGCCGCAAAATTACGACATGAAATTCATGGGACAAATGCCCATGCGTAAAGCCTTGTATATGTCGCGAAATCTCGCGGCGATCCGCACCGGCATGCAGGTGGGTGCGGAACAGGTAACCTCGATGGCGCGAAAGTTTGGACTCTCCACGCCCATTCCGCCATATCCGTCCATTTTCATCGGTTCCGCCGACGTGTATCCCATCGAAATGGTGGGCGCGTATTCGGTGTTTGCCAATCTTGGATTGCGTACCACACCGAACGCGATCAGCAAAGTCCAGGATGCGCAGGGCAAAGTGGTGTGGCAACCACCCTCCACGCGCGAAGCCGTGCTGTCGCCGGAAGAATCATGGTTGATGGTCAGTATGATGAAAGACGTCGTTGTGCGAGGTACTGCATCAAAAAACATATGGGGCGCCGGGTTCCATGTGCCGGCGGGTGGCAAAACGGGCACTACGAACGATGGCGCCGACGTGTGGTTCATCGGCTACACGGCGGATCTGGTCGCTGGTGTGTGGATGGGTTTTGATCGCCCAACAAAAATCAAAGCCAACGCGCAAGGCGGAGAACTCGCGGCGCCCGCGTGGACAGCGTTCATGACGGAAGTGTATCGACGCAAGCCCGAGCCACCCGATTGGCCGCGCCCCGATGGTGTCGTGTCACGACAAATTGATCCATTAACTGGCGGGCTTGTCACCAGCGCATGTCCGTCCAACACGATCACGGAATATTTCGTGCAGGGCACGGAGCCAACGCGCTCGTGTACGGATCCGATTCCCACGGGCATCCCGCTACCGGTGGATAGCGCGCGCGCCAAGGCCATACGCGATACGGCCAATCCCTTCCGCATCCCACCGCAGTGAATTCTGCGCGCACGATTTACACCGCGAGTTGGGTGCTCCCCATTTCGGCGCCGCCCATTCGGGATGGCGCCGTTTGCGTAGCCGGTTCGCGCATCGCAATGGTTGGACGCGCGTGCGATCTCCTCCCGCTCAATAGCGACGCACGACACGTGGCGCTCGGTCATGCGGTGCTGATGCCGGGCCTGGTGAACGCGCACACGCACCTGGAGCTCACGGCCATGCGCGGGTTTCTCGAGGGACTCGATTTTCGCG
>JAYTTR010000188.1:0-2206 GCA_043744935.1 Gemmatimonadaceae bacterium | reverse complement strand
CGAGGAGTTTCGGAAAAATCGAAAACGGTTCCTCAAGCGTCACTATGACGGTGGAGTCGTCCGGTGTTTCGATGCCGAGTGCGGTACTCTTCCCATCGGCGAAGGCGTGTGCACCTTTGATGGGATACAGCGGCCACACCTGTCCGCCTTTCGTCGCGGGGTCGAGCACGCGACGAAACGACTGTGCAACGTGCCGCGCCATGAACGGTTTCCCGTCGTGAAACCGCACGCCTTGGCGCAGGTGAAACGTGTAGCGCAGACCATCTGGCGAAACGTCCCAGCGTGTGGCGAGCGACGGCTCAACGCGAGCGTCCGGAGTAAACCGAGTCAGTCCATCAAAGAGATAGGCGACCGCACGTCCTGTCGGCACATCGGTTGACCGCGCAGGATCGAGTGAGCGCGGATCATACCAATCGCGCGAATCGACGAGCGTGTGCCGGTCGGCGGCGGGCTCCGCGCTGCGGCAGGCGGCGCTCAGCGTGACGCACGCCAACAGCGGTCGGACGCGTGAGAAGGCGACACGAGTGACAGGCATGCGCAGATGTGGTTGACGTTGAGCGAGAGACGGGAGAACTTTCGATGGCGCGTAACGCGCAATCTATCAACGGAAAATGCCGACGCCTCGGTAACTCCTCCTGCATTCCGAAGTGCCTCACCGCGTGCGCGGAGCCAGCGTCCTCAAGTATCTCCTCGTCATCATTCTCGCCGGTTCGCTCGCGACGTCGGCGGCCGCGCAGGATCTGTCATGTGATCGTGCCGATCGCGAGGTGCGCGCGCTGCACTTCACGGGCAATCGTGAATACACAGCGTCGGCATTAGCGGCAACGGTGGTGACGTTGCCGTCGTCGCTGGCCGGGCTGCCGGTGATCGGCGAGCGACGTTGCCTCGACCCCGTTGAATTTGCGCGCGATGTCCAACGTCTGGAAACGTTGTACCGGCGTCGTGGTTTTCCTGACGTGACGGTAGACACGATTGTGCGCACGCTGCGCCGCGGTGTGATTGACATCACATTTGCAATTCGTGAAGGCATTCCGATGCGCGTGAGTGCATTTCGCATCACCGCGGTTGGTACGACGGATGATGTCGCTGCGGCACAACGCCTCGCGAAGGACTTCCCAATGCAAACGGGTGGTCTCTTTGATCGCGGGGCGTTGGACGCTGGGCGCGACACGTTGGTGCGCCGGATGCGCAATCTCGGATGGCCGCAAGCGGAAGTTTTATTGGCCTATACCACCAGTACATCAACGCGGACGTCGGATGTGCGCGTCTCCATGGTGCCGGGCACGCGAGCCAAGCTGGGTCGCATTGCGATTCTCGTTGATACAACGACGACGGGGGCTCGACGAGTGTCGGACGCGACCATTCGTCGCACCATGGCGCTCCGAACAGGCGACTGGTTTTCGGCACGCGCGATCATTGATGCGCAGCGCAGTCTCTATCAGACCGACGCTTTTCAGCGTGTAGACTTGCAGCCGGATAGCGCGCAGCCGCCTGGTGATTCGACCGTGAACCTCACTGCACGGCTTGTGGAGGGCGACCGATGGGCTGCGCGTGCCGGTTTTGGTTGGGCGACGCTCGATTGCTTCCGGATGGAAGGCTCGTTCACAGATCGCGACTTCCTGCCGTTCGCGCAACGACTCGAACTTTCGGCGCGCGTGAGCAAAATTGGCATCGGGGCACCATTGGATGGGGCCAGTGCGTTGTGCCAAGGGCAAGCGCGCACTGATCCGTACAGTCGCACGCTTAATTATTACACGGCAATGACGATCCGTCAGCCCGTGCGCGCTCGACAGTCGCGTGTGCCAACGCTGACCGTATTCAGCTCGACGTTGTCGGAATACCGCGCCTTCCTCCGTCGCGCACCGATTGGCGGTGCACTGTCGCTGAGTAATCCACTGCGGTCACGATATCCGAGCACGTTGTCCTACCAACTGGAGCTGGGTCGAACCGAAGCCGAGCCAGCATTTTTCTGCGCAGTATTCAATGCGTGTGATATAGACGCGCGCAATTTTTTGCAGCGCAACACACGATTGGCCGCCCTGGAATATTCGCTTGTGCGCGAACGCGTGAACGATCCGCTGCGTCCGTCCGCCGGCAGCACGCTCCGGTTTTCAGTGCGACATGCATCGACACTTATTGGTTCGGATAAATCACAGCAATTCAATCGCGGCACAGGTGATGCGACCTGGTATCACTCGCTGATTGG
>JAYTTR010000187.1:0-8542 GCA_043744935.1 Gemmatimonadaceae bacterium | reverse complement strand
AATTTCCAGCGCACAGGCGGGAACTCGCAGTTTTTCAAACGCCAGATGCCGCGCGTCCTTGCCGTTGCCGGCACGACAATAGATTTACCAGTTGAGTCAACGATGGCCACCGTTGCAGCGTGCCAAGGCGACTTTTCACTTTTGTTGCGTCGGAGCAGTTTCAAATTCGTTGTGAACGTGACAGCAATGGGTGATTCGATTTGAAAAAATGGAGACGGTTTGGCGACCTTTATGCTTTGTGTCGAGTCGCTACTCGCTGATTTTTTCGCGGCCTTCGTCTTCGCGGGTGGTTGCGCGATGAGCGTCGTTGCACAGAGCATGACAGCGCTTGCCAGCAGCAACGAGGCCTTTATGAGCGGAGCGCGGTGCAATCGCATGGCGTGGTCGGTGAATGACGGTGGATGAACAATTACAACTAGACGAGTTCAACGTTACGCACGTGTGAACTGCCCGCGGCGCGCACCAACGTGATGAGTTCTTCGGAGGTCGTTTTCTTGCGCATTTGTACGAAATACTCCACGACGCTGCCGTCATCCGTCGTTTGCACCGCGCCAGCGCGCCAGCGTTTCGTAAAGTCCTGGAGGCGAGGTTCTACGGCCCGACGCATGGCCGTGACGTCGTCGGTGAACACCCGGAGTCGCGTCTCGTCGTCGGGTGCCGACGCGTCATCATCCGCCGTATTGTTGGCGCGCTTCCATGCCCGTTCGGCCACTCCTTCGAGCTGCTCGCGCGTCATGTTGCGAAACACCTCGTCGTCGATGCGCGCGACGAACGTGCCGGTGCGCGCCAATTGCTTCGCGCGCTTCAAGCGATTTTCGGCGATGCGCCCGTCAAGCTCAACCGGCGCGCTACCGAAGTCGGTGTACCACAGCACAAGCACCGTCGCGTTGAATCCCACCGAAATAACCGCAGCAACCGGCAGATTCACGGCCGATGCGAGACCAACCGCCGTCGCCAGAAATACGTACACGGCATCTTTGCTATCGTCGAGGGTATTACGAAAACGTACCGCCGCGACGATGCCGGCCAAACTGAACGCCAGGGCAACACTGTACTTCACAAGCAAGCCAATACCGGCCACCACCGCGGGCAAGATGATCAGCAACTGCACCACCGACTGTTGATACCCGCGCTTCGATCGCGTGAGCAGATACACCCAGGCCACCGGTAACGAGAGCAGCACCGCCGCAAGCATGGCGACGGTGACCGTAACGGCAAGACTCACTTCATCCAATGCGGCATCCGGCCCACCTTTCATGGAGACAGGCGGTCCTCCCGCACCGAAGAGTGCATCCAAAGAGGTGGGTGCGTACGCGGCCCCGTGCGGCATTGCACGCCATCCGAGGGTCGCGCCAGAAATGAGGACGACGTAGTACAGGATGGAACGCAGCACAACGCGCGTCGCGGGTGCGGCTTGTCGGCTCTCACTCTTCACAACGTCTCGCTCCAAAAAAAGCTCACCCACCATTGTTCACGTTTGCTCGAGCTATAATCGTGCGCTAACCGCCGTCGCGCCATGCTTCGGCGGTCACGACCTCCCCGCGACACGCGCTTGCCCCGCTCCCTGCCGCTGCTCACATTCGCACCCATGCCACTCCTCCGTCATCGTTACCGTGCGCTTGAGCCGATTTTCGGCGCCCTCGTGCTTTTGGCCCCGTTGCGCATGCACGCGCAGCCAGCACCGAATCGTCCGTCGCTCGTCGTGCTCATCACGATTGATCAAATGCGCGCGGATTATCTCGATCGCTTTGCGTCACAGATGCACGGTGGATTAGCGCGACTCGCTCGGGGGGGCGCTCGGTTTACCGACGCGCACCAGGATCATGCCATCACCGAAACGGCGCCGGGGCACGCGTCGCTCTTGAGTGGTCGCTTTCCGCGATCGACCGGCATCATGATGAATCGCATCGGCGTTGACGACGCCGACGCACCACTGACGGCCGGAGCGTACGGTACCGGCGCATCGCCCAAACGATTTCTCGGCACAACGTTCGCCGATTGGCTTCGTGCCGCGAATCCCCGCACACGCACGCTCTCGGTCTCGATGAAGGATCGGGGCGCCATTTTGCCAATCGGTCGCTCGAAATCTGATGTCTACTGGTATTCGGCCGACGGACGTTTTACAACAAGTACGTATTATCGCGACGCGTTGCCAAAGTGGGTGAATGATTTTAACGAACGACATCTCCCGCAAAGCTACGCCGGAAAAAGTTGGACGTTATTGCTGCCAGACAGTGCCTACGCCGAAAAGGATAGCGTGCCTGTGGAAGGTGGGGGCGTTGACGTGGTCTTCCCACACCGATTGCCGAACGATCCGATCGACGCAGGCAGTTTGGTGCGCGCGACTCCGTTCATGGATGACTTGGTGCTCGCCTTCGCACTGCATGGCATCTCCTCAATGGGGCTCGGCACCACCGGCACGCAAACCGATTTACTCGCGATTTCGTTGTCGGCGACGGACGTGATCGGACATCGGTATGGCCCTGATTCACGCGAAATTCACGATCAAGTATTGCGTGTGGATAGGGCGCTGGGTGGTTTTCTTGATTCGCTGTACGCACTGCGCGATTCGACGACTGTCACGCTCGTGCTGACGGGTGATCACGGCATTGGCACGATTCCGGAGTTAGCGCCCGACAGCATTCAGCCGAGGCCCACGCGCGTGAAACTGTACGGATTGCTCGCACCGCTGATTGCGCGCATGGTAGCGGCCAAGGTGGACACGAATGCGATCGATCTCGACGAGCAGATCCTGTTGATGAATCGCACGTTGTTTAAAAGCCAAGCGTTCGCCGACTCATTGGTGGATGCCTTTGCCGCAGCTGCGCGCCAACAGCCCGGCGTTAGTCGCGTTGATCGATTTCGCGCGCTGATCGCCGATTCGCTCACCGATCCGATTGCCAGACGATGGGCACATCAATTTCCGGCCACGGCGCAAATAGAGCTCGTGATTACGCTGACGAAATTCAGCACTTTGGGTGGCAACGTGGCCTCGCACGGGTCGCCCTACGATTACGATTCCCATGTCCCGCTCATTTTTTATGGGGCGGGCATTACCCAGGGCGTACATCCGGAGTTTGTTCGCACCGTAGACATCGCACCGACCTTGGCCGCGCTTGTTGGCGTAAAAGTGGGTGAACGTGTGGATGGCGTGGCACTCCCCGTGGGGACGAAGCCCTAATCCTTGTACGGGTAGTCCGGATCTGCCAGCCGGGCCGCGCGGGCGACTGCCTCGGGTCCGGCTATCTGGTGAATAAGCTCGACCAGCATGTGGCTTAAATGATCGCCGTATTTCAGCAAACTGACCGCGCGCGCTGGACGCTGTAGTAGAAACGCGAGGAAGCTCAGATCCTTTTTGGCCGCGTTACACAATCGACAGCACAGCACCAAATTGTCGCGACGATCAAAGGCGCTTTGGCCGCGCCGCGGTGTGACGTGGTCAAGCGTGATCGCCCGTTCAGCGACCACACGCTCGCAATAGGCGCACACTGGTCCGTGTTTTGCCACGAGCCATCGCCGAGTTTCTTGATAGGCGAGTCGTCCGGTAGGGACAGATGTGTGTTGTTGCGGCGCCAAGCCACTGCGGAAGCGACGTTTGCGCGCTGGCGTCATGCGCGCCCGCCGGCGGTGGCCAGGTTGTCCGTAGTGGCAAAAAAAGCGGTGAATGCGTGCAGAAGCATTCGGAAGTTTAGCCTGATTGCAAAAAAGAATCTCGGGGCATCGCTCGTGACGTGTCCCTCACCACCCTCTGGCGCCAACTAGTTTATCTTTCGCTTATCGCTATCAACGAGGTTCCACTGTTAGACGCATTTGATTTCGAACACGACGGCAAGCGATTTTCCTGCCGTATCGAGGCCGCGACCGGCGGCCGTAAGGATGCTTGGTGGTGGTTTGGTGTGTCAACGGATGATCGTCATCGCTACGCGCCGTTTCGCGCCACTGATGATGACAAACAGTCCGACATTCAAGAGCGCGTCGTGACGTATTACCACGACTTGATGGTGCGTCGCGCGGAGCCGGTGGCGTCGCATTGGCGTCGTGGATTGCGCCCGGCCCCGGCCGTCGCCGCCGCGCCTGTCGTTGCTGATCCCGCGCTCGATGCAGAACTTGATGCCGAGATCGACGCAGAGATCATCGCTGAAATTGATGCGGAGCTTGAGGGTGATGCTGACGGGCCGCACGATGAAAGTGAGCCCAGTACGAAGGCATCGGCTTAGCAACCGCTAACACAGACGATCGCGAAGAACGCGCCGTTCAACCTGACGGCGCGTTCTTATAGTTTTGGTAAGGGTAGCGCGGTAATTTTGGTGATGTGCCATTCGCCACCAGGCGCCCGTTGCGCGGTGAGCCGCCACGCGGATCGACAATGCTCACCGCAGGTGCGCGCGATCAACAACGTGGCCTCGTGCCGGGACCAGGAGTTGAGTATTGGGGCGGTCAGTTCGATGAGTCCGTTGCTTCCGGGATATTTCGCATACCACGCATCCCATCCGGTGGGATGCGATTGGAAAAATTGTTCGAGCATGACGAGATCTACGGTGTGCACGGCGATCGGTAGCTGCAGTTGACTAGTGTCCGGTAAGAGCAGTGGCACAGAATCCGCGACTCCCGCGTTTTTTGTGAGTTCGCCGAGTGTCGGTGCATGCAGCCGCGGGCCGCGCCAGAGCGTGAGCTGTTGCGCGTGTTCGCGTTGCAGGAAAAGCGCCGTCAGTGCGGCGCGCTGCACGCGCAAGATGTCGTCTGCCGTAAGTGCTGGTGCACGGCAACCGCTGGCGGACACGATGATCGCGGACAGTCCAATCAGTATTCCGATTCGCAACGCGTTGCATCGCGTCGCGATGTGTCGCTCGAGTCTCATCGCTTCCTTGTATGCCGAAACCAGACTACACACCGCATCTCGAAGAAGGCAATAGCTGTCGGATCAGCCCGGACATTTTGCATCCTACTCAGTTTGGGGTGGGCATGGAAGAGGTTCGATGGCGTGCGGCGAAATTGCTGCGTATGAGTAAAGACGAGCGCCACGAGTATTTGGTCGCGCGCGAAGCGCCGCTTGTGATCGGTCCGCAGGGTCGACCGTACATTGTGGATCGACATCATTTGGCGCGGGCGATGCTTGACGCCTCGTCCGACAATCGACTGCACGGTCGCATCGTTGCCGCGTGGGGCGATCTTGATGTGGCCACGTTCTGGGCACGCATGCAGACACACGACTGGGTGTGGCGGTACGACGTCAATGGGCACGGTCCTCGTCCCGCGGAAGAAATTCCGGACACGTTACGCGCGTTGGGCGACGACTACTATCGCTCGCTCGCGTGGGCCATTCGAGAACGAGACGCCGTCGACAAAGTGGATGTGCCATTTGCAGAATTTCACTGGGCGTTCTGGTTACGTGAAGTCATGCCGCACCCAACCGGACATTTTGAGGCGGATGCCGCAGCGTGTGCGGTACTCGCTCGCGAGAGTGCGGCGCACGACCTTCCTGGGTGGCGGGGTTAGGTTTCGGATTATGGAACGACTCTTCCTGGTGATTGGTGCAATCTCGGGCGCCATCGGCGTCGCTGCCGGCGCTTTTGGAGCACACGCATTGCGCGCCAAACTCGAGCCACGCATGTTGGAGGTGTTTGAAACTGGCGCGCGCTACCAGATGTATCACGCGCTCGCGCTCATCGCCGCCTCGTGGGTCGTAACGCGATTTCCGGGATCACTGGCAAACACGAGTGGTTGGCTCTTTCTCGCGGGCACCGTGCTCTTTTCGGGCTCACTCTACGCCATGGCACTCACCGACGTCCGTGCACTCGGCGCCATTACGCCGTTGGGCGGCGTATGCTTTATCGCTGGATGGGTGTGTCTCGCCTTGGCGGCCGCGCGCGGGAGCTGAGTTCGCGCGCCATCGCGTGGCAATGAATTGCAAGCGAATTGCTATCGCATCAGCGCCACCTGCGCAGAAATGAGAAGGAGGCCGAGCACGAATGCCAGCATCACCATGCTCGAGCGACGCTGTTTCGTATTGAAAGCCTCTAACGTTGTCTCGTCGAGCCAGAATTCACCACTGGCTGTCGTACGAATGATTGACCGGACCACCAATCGATTCCACGCTGAATTTTGCTCCACACCTCACGTTGAGAGCGATTGCGCGGTCTGCACACTCACCGCGCGCAGCTGCCGAAAGTCTTCCACGAGCTCGCGTTCCTGACGAACAAGGATGGCGACAACGGCAGCAGTCAGAGTACGTCTCCGTACGAAGGGCCAGCGTTACACAGCCGCCATGACACGCGCGATCGTGAGTCCATCGTAACCTTTGCTCCCCACCGTTTGCAAGCACGTCGCATCCACTCGGCGATTCGTCCGTAGCAGTTCGTTAAAACGGCGGACACCCAAAACATTTGCATCGGTGCTTTCACTCTCGATGACGTGTCCGTCGCGAATAACATTGTCCACGATAATCACAGTGCCTTCGCGAGACAGCTTGAGCGACCACTCGAAATACCCGGGGATATTGGCTTTATCCGCATCGATAAAAATCAAGTCGAAGGGACCTTCCTGCGCAGCGACAAGCGTCGGTAGCGTTTCAATCGCCCGACCAACCCGCACGTCAACGAGTGAGGAAAGACCGGCGTGCGCAATGTTGTTCCGTGCAACCGTCGCGTGATGCGCATCGTATTCAAGCGTGATCAGACGACCGTCGGCTGGCAATGCGCGCGCCATCCATATCGTGCTATATCCGCCGAGCGTGCCGATCTCGAGAATGCGACGCGCATTGAGTATTCGCGCGATCAGTTGCAGCAGCTTGCCTTGATTGGGTGCGACACTGATTGCCGGAAGTCCAGCAGCCGCACTCGATGCGAGCGCGTGCGCCAACGCTGCATCCGGTGGAATCATCACATCGGCGATGTAGCTGTCGACGGCCGCCCACATTGATTGATTCATGGCGACGCTCCGGTGATGCGGGTGGTTAGTGTGCCTTGTGCAACATAAATGTGAAATCGTAGAAATGCTTTTTCTCGATGATCGTAATAGTCATCGATCCCGACAATCCGCTGAGTTCGTCGGTTCCAGAGTCTGGCACGACAGTGATGCTCTGCGTGGGCTCACCGCGATTCATCGTGGAGCTGTGCTGCAGCACGAACGTGCCTTTTTGGCCAAGCATCGTTCCTACAACGCGTTCCATCGCGACATAGCCCGCTGAACCTTTGACGTCGCTGCTCGCGGCGAACATCTCGCCTTTGCTTTCGGCTTCGAGGTCACCGTGAAACTGTTTCGAGATGGCCATGCGGCCAATACCAGGATCGCCGACACCGTCGATGTGCGGCTGTGGTTTGAGTGCGACGTCGAAAGTACCGTGGATGTGCGGCATGGATCTGGAGGGTCCGGGATTCGATGACGCTGTTCGCTCGACGTACGGGCAAACAGCACACAAAACCGCTGACCGCGAATTTCGCGGTCAGCGGTTTTGCGTTACGGCGTACTGTCGTTCATGCTCGCGGAATTTGCGCGATACGGAGCGAACCCTCGACCCCAGTCAACACCAACAACCTCGAGACTGATCTTCGCACCGTCGACGTGCACGACGACGTAGTGAAAAGGATTGGCACCCGGGTCGACGGATGGCCGCGCAAGATGTTGCATCGACACTTTTTGCGCGACGTTTGCGTTGAGGTAGGCGCGAAGATCAGGTTCGCCCGAGTATTGATAGAGTGGCGCCCCGCCGCCGCCGCTCACGATCTGATCAATACGATGTACGCCCGATGCGTCGATGTAACGTTCCACCCAATGCTCGTACAAGTGCTCGTGCCCCGTGAGCAAGAGTCGCACGTGATGCAGACGAAACAACGGCATCCATTTACTACGAATGGTCGCCGCTTGTGTTTCGAGCGTTGCACCGCCGTGCGGACCCGATGAAAATGGCGGATGGTGAAAAAACAGTGCGATGTTCACGTAGCGTTTGCGATCCAACCCCTCCAGCTGTGCTTGTACCCACGCAAACTGGACTTCGTCCGCCGGAATATTTGAATCAAACGCAATGAAAAACGTGTTGCCGTATCCAAACGCGTACGTCGGATACCCTTTCAGTCGACGTGCTGTGCCTTCGGCAGGTATGAGATTCGCATTCACCGTGAAGTAGTTGCGCAAACCGGCGAGTCGACGCACATCGCTCAGGTCAACCGAATTACCGACGTCGTGATTGCCCACCGCCAGCAGGTACGGCACACCGCCGTCTTGCGTCAGCCGATTGATCAGCGGCACGTAACTCACCGCGAGCTGTGCCGCCACACTGCCATTCACCACCGCGTCACCACTCTGCAAGACAAATCGAATGGGGTTGGACGATGCCGCCGCCTTGATCGTACCTAACATCGATTCGATCACCAACGTGTGTTCGGCCTGCACGTCTACCCCATCATGCCGCCCACGCGTGTCACCGTAGGCGATGAACGAAAACTTGGTCACATTCGCGGTGGCAGCTTCGGAAGGGAGCGGTACTTTGGGTGCAAGCGACGGCACTAACGAGTCTCTCGGAACGGCGCGCTGCGCGGAGATCGTG
>JAYTTR010000186.1:0-2229 GCA_043744935.1 Gemmatimonadaceae bacterium | reverse complement strand
TCGTCGCCTTCCAGCCGTCGGTGCAGTACGACATTCAGCGCGTGCCTGGTATCAAGTCGGCGCTCTTTGGCGGCGAGGGGTTGTTTTTCGCGATGATGACCGGTCCCGGTCGCGTCATTTTGCAGACGTTACCGCTCTCACGATTGGCTGATCGCATTATTGCGGCATCGCCGCGAGCGGGCGGTCATCGTCGCGAGGAAGGGTCAATGCTGGGTGGTATTGGCGCCCTGTTGGCTGGCGACAGGTAACAGACGCTACCGCGGCGGAATCCACCCGCGCGCTTCGGCATCGTTGGCGAAGCGCGCGGTATTGTCCGACATCACTAATTCCGTACCAACCGCAACGAGCGCCTGACGTAGCGCATCGATGTCGCGGCGGCGCGAAGCATCTCGACGAATCTCGCGAATCCAGATCGCAGCGATGCGTCCCGGGTGTTGCAATGCAACTCTCGTATACAATTCTGGATCTTCCTGCACATTGTCGCCGACGAGTAAAAATGGTAGCGACGAGACGCGCGCCAAAAGTGCACTCACATGCTCCGCTTTGTGCCCGTGCGCCACCGCGTGAAAGCCGCGAGAACGCGATCCCCAATCGTTCAGCAAAATGGCGCCGCGCGGAAGATCGTGCGTGTCGAGATAGTCGAGCACCACGTCGTACAAATTCCACGCGCCGCTCGAGATGTAGCACACGGGATTGTCAGCCGACCCATCAGCGCCACCTTGGAGCGCGCGATAGAGCGCCGGTACACCAGGTACTTCCTGACGACGACGCGCGCTGCGAAACATGACGGTCCGCAATGACCGAATCGTACTGATCGTATTCGTGTCCATCGCCGTGTCATCCAGATCGCTGACGATCATCAGTGTTGCATGCGCACCCGGGACAAACACATCAACGGAGGTCTGCACGTCCGCCACGCGATCAGCGGTACGGGCGGCAGGCGAGGTATTTCGCACTCGCACCGTGGGTGTATGTCGACCGCTGTGCCACAGACGACCAACCGGCGCACGCAGGTCCACAGAAAAAAATCCGGCCGCATTACACTCGCCAATTTCATGCAAGCCATCGAGTGTCACTTCAACGCGAGCGAACGGCACCTCCAACGCGTCGAAGGCGCGATACACCGCAGCCAGGTGTTCGCGTGCCGGGATCGCGCCAGCGCCGCCCAGTGGTCGGCGATTGGTTGGCGCTTGACGGACAACACGGCCTCGCACCGTCAGACACGTCGCGTCGCCCACACTGCGGTGCGGGACAATGCGCAGCAGTTTCGCCGTTGGCCCGTCACGCCCCGGGTGGAGTGCGGCGAGTAACGATTCGATGACGTTCCCCACCCTCGCCGCCTTGGCGATCAGCTGCGGCTCCATGAGCGGAAGCTAACGTCGATCACTCCGACTGGCGCGCCGGATTGCGACGCAACATTCGACATTTGGTTCGTTATTCGGTCTATCTGGGCGCGCCGCTGCCACCACACCCGCCAATCCCCTAATTTGCCCGCCATGGCAACACGTATGCAACCAATCGCAGAGCCCACATTACCGGAGCTCTGGTCCGTCGACGCCGCGCGCGCCCTCTACAATATCGAAGGGTGGGGCGCAGGCTATTTCGACGTGAGTGATCGCGGTAACGTGATCGTCCGTCCGGATCCAAATCGTCCAGATCTCGTGCTCGATCTGAAAGATCTCGCGCGCGATCTCGAAGAGCAGGGCGTGCAGCTGCCCGTGCTGCTGCGGTTTTCGGATATTCTGCGCTCGCGCATCGAAACGTTAAGCGAGCGTTTTAGCAGCGCCATGAAAGAGTTTGATTACTCGGGTGGCTACACCACCGTATATCCGATCAAGGTCAACCAACAGCGCCACGTTGTCGAAGAAATTGTCAAGTTTGGCAAGCTGCATGGCGTCGGACTGGAATGTGGGTCGAAGCCCGAGCTCCAAGCGGTGCTCGGCTTGTCCGATAGCACAGAGCATCTCATCGTGTGCAATGGGTACAAGGACCACGAATTCATGCGTCTCGCGCTCATGGGTCAAAAGCTTGGACATCGCGTGTTCATCGTGCTCGAGCAGTTGAGTGAACTTGATGTACTGCTGGAAGTTGCCGAAGAACTGGGTGTGCGGCCTGTATGTGGCGTGCGCATCAAGTTGGCCAGTGAAGGTGCGGGCCGATGGGCGCAGAGCGGCGGCGAAAAGAGCAAGTTCGGCGTGAGTTCTGCCGAACTGGTAAAGCTTATTGATC
>JAYTTR010000185.1:0-2232 GCA_043744935.1 Gemmatimonadaceae bacterium | reverse complement strand
CGACGCATGCACGCCTTTCGTTCAGTGGCTGTCACCATCGATGCAGCGCCGTGTTCAACGCGCGCCGCGCCGCCGGCAACACACGTGAGTGTCGTGCTCAGTCGGAGTGCGATATCTGTCGGTTGCACGCGACCGCCACGCAAATCCTGCCAAGTGGCGCGGGGTTTAACACCGAGCAGCATCGCAATCGGACCAACAAGATCATCGGCATCTACGAGCAACACCCGATAGCCATCGCCCGCTGCAGCGACAGCGAGTAGCGTGGCAACAAGCGATGTCCCGCTGCCGCCGCGGCCACTCGCGCACAACAGCGTTGGAACGCCACGCTCATTCGCCTGATGGCGTGCATCACGCGCGTGGCCGCGGTTTGCGTCGCGCAGCAGCGCATCGATTTGCGAGCCGCCACGGTTCGACGTCACAACGGGCGCCGTCATGCGGGCATCCAGTCGGCTTCTGCATCTGCCGGCAATCCGTACGCGCGTAAAATGCGCTGCACACCAGGCTTCAGATCGGCGGGGACATCCTGACCATCGCTGACCCAACGCGTCGGCATGTCCAGCGAGAGTGCGAGGTCGGCGACACCAGTGTCGCGCGGCACTTCATCGATCTTCGACAGCAACACATGCGTTGCACCGCGATGCATTTTCGTTGCGCTGTATGCGCGACTAATATCCATCGCGAGATCGGCACGCACGGTCGCTGGCATTACCAGATGCACTTCATCAGGCGCGAGTTCGTCGAGCAACGTCCGCCAGCGTTCAGTCAGTTCGGACGATGCTGGACTGCGCCCCGGCGTGTCGATGATGACCACGTCGCATGACGACAGTCGTTTCATTGCGGCCGGAATATCTCGCGCGTCAAACACCACTTCAAACGGCACATCGGCGAGCTCTGCATACGTCGCGAGCTGCTCCATGCCGCCCACGCGATAGGTGTCGAGCGTGAGCAAGCCCGGTCGAGCGGCGCCAAACATGCCACGACGCACCGCCAGTTTTGCTGCCGTTGTTGTCTTGCCCGCACCTGTTGGTCCAACCAGCGCAATGCGATACGGCGCTCCATCGGCCGCGCGCATGTTGTGCGGAAACGGCCGTGGTTCCAGTTGCGTGCGCACGCGCTCAATCACCGACGATGGCGCGGCTAGTACTTCCACCATCGAGACGCCGCCTTCGCGTACCATGCGCGTGTGCATGATCATGACATCATCACCGAGGGTACGGCGAGCACGATCGGCGACATGCGAAATGTCCGCTCCACGAATGCGTTCAAGCGGCATATGATCCTGCGTATTGCGTGGCGGCATGCTGCATTTCCCAAGTGGCCACGCTACTGAGCGTGATGGACGGCGGCAGTTCGGCCAGCGAGATCACCGGCAAACTCGGTAGCACAGGCTCGATTAAACGACGCACGCCAATTCGCAGCGACGGCGGCGTTATCAGTGGTAACGGACGTCCATCAATCGCGTAGGTGGTCGCCATATGATTGAGGTCGCGGAGCATCGTTGCCAACGAATCGGGCGTGAGCATCGGCGCGTTTGGTTGCGCACCGCGCGGCGAGAAGAGGCCGAGCAATGCGGATTCGAGCTTCGCGCCTATCGTGATGCCGCGAACGAGTCCGCTTTGATCGGCAAACAGGCGCGCGATGACATTGGTGAGCGACTTGCGTACAATTTCAGTGAGTGCTTCTGGATCTTTTGTAGTTTCGGCGCCATCGCCAATCGCCTCGAGAATCGTGACGAGATCGCGAATAGGCACGCGCTCACGCAGCAACCGCTGGAGTACGCGATGCAAGACACTCAGCGACACCTTGCCCGGAATAATTTCTTCCACAAGCGCTGGATGAGTTTTCTTCAGTGTCTCTACCATTTCTTGCACTTCTTGACGACCCAGTAAGTCTGCAGCGCTTGATTTGAGCGTCTCCAGCAGATGTGTCGCAATCACGGTCGTGGGTTCGACCACGACGTAGCCCAAGGCTTCTGCTTCGGTGCGTCGCGACATGGCGACCCAACGCGCAGGCATACCGAATGACGGATCAATCGTTTCCATCCCATCGATCTCGGCAACAACACCACCGGTGTTCAACGCCATCATGAATCGCGGTAACACTTCTGCACGGGCAACTTCGGAGCCCCGTAATTTGATGACATACTCATTGGCCGGCAGTCGGATATCGTCGCGAATGCGAATAGGCGGAACGAGAATGCCGAGTTCCAGCGCTGCTTGTTTGCGCAGGAGT
>JAYTTR010000184.1:0-8623 GCA_043744935.1 Gemmatimonadaceae bacterium | reverse complement strand
GCGTGGCCGAAACACAATTTGTGCGCGACGGTCGCGGTCCGTTTGCCGATCGTCTGCGCGAACGTGACATCGCGGTTGGCCCACAAGCGCGCTCTCCCATCGCGCTATTGCACCAGACCGGTATACTCGACACCCGCCCATTACTCATTCACGCGATTCATGTTGACGACGATGACCGAGCGCAAATAGCCGGAGCAGGCGCGTCGATTGTGCATTGCCCCATCTCCAACGCGAAGCTTGGACACGGCATGGCCGCACTGCATCGCATGAGAGACGCAGGCATTGCCACCGGCCTCGGCACTGATTCGGTGGCCAGTAACGACCGCATGGATCTGTTGGGAGAAGCGCGACAAGCGACCCTCTTCCAATCGTTGCAATTGGGCGTACCCGATGCGCTCTCGGCACACGATGCACTTGATCTTGCCACGCGTGGCGGCGCACGCGCACTGGGACTCGATGCGCGCATCGGCACACTCGAAATTGGCAAAGACGCCGATCTTGCGGCCTTTCCGCTCGAGGATGTCGACGCGATGCCGATGCACGACCCGGCAGTAACACTCGTCCATGTCCTTGCGGGTGCAGTGAAGGCCACGCTTGTCACGGTTGCCGGACGCGAACTACTGCGCGATTGCACAATTGTCGACGCCGACCACGGGCTGACCGCGCGCATTGGCATGATTGGCGAACGCTTACACCTCTGGCGCGCCAATCCCTAATCCCTAATCCCTAATCCCTATTTCTCATGCCCCAGGGTATGCTTCAGTTGTCAAGTCAGCCGACCCACTCGATTCAGCATGGAGGAGACTGCGTGATCGCCGGATGTCTCGCACTGAATGCCTCGTATGAACCACTGACCATGGTACCCCTCCGTCGAGCGTTGCGCCTCGTCATCGACGGCAAAGCCGAGATCGTGGAAGCAGAGGGCGAGCGCCCGGTACATTCGGAGCGTGCCGCATATCCGCGACCGGCCGTCATTCGCCTCACGCGATTTGTGCACGTGCCGCGACGTTTCCGTCGACAGGTGACAAACACGTTTCTGTTCGCGCGCGACGACTATCAGTGTCAGTATTGCAAACGCACGGCCGTTGAGCTCAAGCCCCGCGAGTCACTCACGCGCGACCACCTCATTCCCATGTCGCGCGGTGGTGTGAATGAATGGACCAACGTCGTGACCGCCTGCAGTAGCTGCAACACGCGCAAAGCCAATCGGTTGCCGGATGAAATCGGCATGCATCCTATGCACGCACCGGTTGAGCCACATTTTGTGCACTTGAGTTGGGCAGTCCGCCGCCTCACGCCAATTCAGGCGCGGTATATTCGCGTGTTTTACGGCGAAGCAACACTGAAACAACTCGAAGAACTTGAAAGAGTGACGTCGCGCACTGGCGTTCCAGTACACGCACACGCAGGGCCAGTGTCACACGGTGCACCGACGGCGGTTGCGCTGTAAGCGCGGCGTCGACTCAGAAAATCATCACGCCGCTGCGCTTCTCCAAGTGCCGCACTTCGCCGCCGAGCAACCGCGTTACGAGCGTGCGAAATCCGCGCGTGAGTGCCGTGCCCGGACTCCGTCGCCCTTGCACGGCCGGTGCTGCTTCTCCGCGCAACCACCGCTGCAGTTCGTCGAGATCGCTGATCGCGACCATTTGCACGTCAACCTGCACGTTGACGTAGCCTTTCCGCCCCGTCGCGCGGGCCAGCAAACTGGGCATGTACGCGAGTTCGCTCGCCGCGCGGGCATCCGAGAATCGCGAGTAGCTGCCTAACGACACCACCCGATCACTCGTACGGCGCAACACTTCGTATGTACGATCAATCACGTCGTAGCGCACGCTGATATCCCATTCTTCGCGATCAACAATTTCGTCGAACCATCGACCCGTCATCCAGAGTTCGGCGCGAAAATGTTCGCTGAGTGGAAATCCGCTGCGCAATAGTTCGTCAAATGTTTTTTCTTCCAGCAACCCACGCAACGAAATCGCCGGCGAGGTCGCCCCGGTCGTTACCGCAATCTCAATACGCGGCAACGCTTGTGCGCGCACTGACGTCGCGCCGACTACGAGCGAGAGCGAGCAGGCAAGCAGCACGAACCGTGCGGGTCGCAACACTAGAATCGGTGTCCGAGACGCACGTACACGTTAGGCTGTAACCCACCCTGCGACACAGCTTCCGCCAGGTACACGCCGACAGTGCCGAAATCAAAACCTCCACCGAGATCGCTCCGCCACGTGCCGATACCGGGCACGCTTCCCTTGCCATACCGTCCATCGTTCGTCGCATCGCCAACCAGCCATCCGCGCCCGGTATTTGCAAACACTACCCACGATCCGTCGCCGCCCAATCGACTGAGTGACCATCGGCGATCACCCAAATAATCGCGATCACCAAACAGCCGGATGCGAAAATCACCTTTCCATTCAGCTTGCAAAAGCAGCATCCGATCACATTGTGCCGGACGTCCGAGCTGCACATACACCGCATCGTTGCCAGTCGCGCACGTACCGGCGTCGGGATTGCCAAGCGTACGCCGAAAGTCGAAACCCGGCAACGCGTCGATGCCACTCACAGAAAGACGTCGTTGCATCGGCAGCGCATCGCCGTTCAACCAACCCGCCAGCACCGCTCGCAAATTGATCTGCGTGCTCGGCCCCAGACGATTGTAGCGGCGGACGTCCAACAAGCCGCGGGCGTATTGCATGTCGCCAGTCGTCTGCGCGCGCACACCGATCGTGCTGGTCGCCACACGATCCAGTGTGCCTTGCCCATGCTCGTACTCCCCGCGAAGCAACCAGCCCGTGCGCGGGTTTTCAGGATTGTTGCGCGTGTCGAGCAAACCCGTGAGCGTGAGCATATGCAGGACGCCTTCATCGGCCTGTGGATTCGCGCGCCACGACTTGTCCGAGTTGAAAAGCGAGAGCGCACTGAGCGACCGACGCGACGACCATCGCTCTTCACCAAACGACGCGCGCAACTCCGACCCACGCCCAGTAAAGAACGACACATAGCCCGCGCCACCATGACGTTGCCAGTAGTCGCGGTAGTCGCGGGTAAAGAGAAAGCTCGCAAGGCCAACCTCGCCATCGGACAATTGCCAATCTTCCACCGGCGTCACTAGATCGAAGAGCCGACCACCAATGAGTGCGCCACCTTGACGTCCCTGACGGAGCTCAAACATCGCACGATGGCCGCGACTGGCTCGCGTCCATTCAAGTTTGTCGCCCGTCCGAAAAATGCCAAGCAGCTCGCCGTTCACGCGCGTATCGCCGTTCTGCGCGTAGAAACGTGGACCGAAATACAGGGGTAATCCTTCCACGCGATTGTACGTGTGCGCAGTCGTGAAAAACAGTTGACTGCTCTGGCCATTGTCATCGTGGCGCCAACGCGCAAGACGCGCGAAGACTTCTCGGTCCATATCGGCCACAAGGGTGTCGCTCTCCTCGTGATAACGTAGTCGGGCACTCCACACTCGAATCTCGCCGCGCACCTGCGGCTGGTCCAGCGACTCAAGGCCCCCGCCTAGCACGGTCAGAGCGCCAGCAATCGATGCACCGTCCACGAGTACCGCATCAGCATTGATCACCACGAGCTGACCCAGAATCGTCCCCGCAATGCGCGCACGTCCCACAAGCACCGCCACATCGCCGCGCACGGTATCGCCTGCGGCTAATGAGAAATCACCGCGCACACGCTTGGTGTTTGGCGCATTCCACACACTTTGCACATCACGGGCAACGTCGCGCGGAAGCCCGCCCACTCGCTGCTCGTGTTGTGGCGGGCGCTCTTGCGCCGCCAGCGAGGCCGCCCGCAAACACGCGTACGTAAGCAGCGCGGCGATGATGGTACAACGTCTCATGTCATACTCGGTGCGAAAGGACGATCACTCGTGAGATGACGCAAGGCCGAGTCGTCGCATGCGTCGATAAAGATTCGGTCGATCGGTTTGCAGGCGTCGCGCCGCTTCGGCGATGTTGCCGTCGCTCTGTGCCAGTGCGGCAGCGATCAAACGACGTTCGTAGGCATCGAGCGCATCACTGAGTGGAACACTTGACGACAGTGCTGCCGCCTGCGCCGCGTCCGACACCACGCGCGCGTCGTGGCTACCGCCAATCGACGGTAACACTTCGTGCACCTGCTGTTCGCCGATTTCGCTTCCCGCATACAAAATGGCGAGACGCTCCACCACGTTCGCTAACTCTCGCACGTTACCAGGCCACCGATACGCCGAAAACGCACCAATCGCATCGTCTCGCCAACGGACAAGCGGACGTCCCGTTCGCGTGCGATGACGATCAGCAAAATGGCGCACGAGCGCGGCAATATCACCTGGCCGATCGCGCAACGGCGGTAACGAAATTGGAATCACGTTCAGTCGAAAAAATAAATCTTCGCGAAACGATCCGTCGGCAACGGCGCGAGTCAGATCTTTATTGGTGGCCGCGAGAATGCGCACGTCAATCTTTATTGGCTTTCCACCACCAACGCGTTCGATTTCTCTTGCCTCGATCGCGCGCAACAATTTCGCTTGCGCTTCCGAGCCGAGGTCGCCCACTTCATCGAGAAACAACGTGCCGGTGTGCGCCAATTCAAAGCGGCCAATGCGTCGATCCGTCGCACCCGTGAATGCGCCACGTTCGTGTCCAAACATTTCGCTTTCCACGAGATCGCGCGGAATGGCCGCGCAGTTAATGCGCACAAACGGTTTATCTCGACGCGGGCTCGCCACGTGCAAGGCGGCCGCCACCAGTTCTTTACCCGTGCCCGATTCGCCCGTGATCAATACACGCGCATCGGTTGGGCCAACGCGGGCTATCAGCGCGCGTACATCCCGCATCACCGGCGAGTCGCCGATCATCTCGCCCGAGATGCCCAAATCATCCCGCAGCGCCTGCGCCGCGCGCCGCGCCTGCCGGAGTTCGAACGCCGACGCGAGCGCCAACAACACACCTTCGGGTGTGAGCGGTTTTTCAAGAAATGTGAAGGCGCCCAATCGCGTCGCACGTACGGCATCCGCCAATGCCGCACGTCCGCTCATCATCACCACCGGCAAATCCGGACGACGCTCGCGCAATCGTTTGAGCAGCGCGAGTCCGTCTAACTCTCCCGGCATCATCAAATCAATCAGCGCTACGTCCGGTTCGAGTGCTTCAGCAAGCGCGAGTCCTGTCGCTCCATCGGCCGCATCGCGGACGTCATACCCTTCGCTCGACAACAGCGCGCCAACCATCCGTCGGATGTTCGGCTCATCGTCCACGATCAAAACGCTAGGCATCGCGTGCGCGCTCAACCACTTCACCACGTGCTGCCGACACAATCGCTGCCGCAGGCGCACGCTCGGCCAGCAGCTTCGACGTGAAGCGCTGTCCCTCACTGACGCGTTCCAATTCGACCGCTACCGTGTCGATATTGCGATCCATTGCGTCGAGTCGCGTTTGCAACTCGGCCGTTACACCTTTCGTGGCTGTTCGTCGATCCATGCGCCGGGCAAATGCGCGCGCGAGTGGTAGTCCGACGATGACAAAGGCGAAAGCGGCCGATAGCGTGTACGTCATCAGGACGGCGCCGCGCGGAACGACATCGCGCACCGGAATAATCGTTTCCGTACCATTTTGTGTGAGGTGAATGCCGCTCCCATCAACACGCACGGAAATTGGATTGTCACCATCAGTCGGGAAGATGATGGTGCCAGGCATTCGCGGTGCGTTCACAATGATGCTGCCAGGCACTCGCGCTGCGTTCACCGCGTCTTGCGTGCCCTCGTTCGCACCCCGGATGGCGTTGCGCACTTGCCGACGAATGTCATCAGTCGCATGTCGCGCTTCGGTCCGCGCCTGCTCCTCGAGTGCGCGTATCTGCTGTGCCGTTTGCTCGGTCGACTGCTGTTCCGTCCGCATCGTCATGCTCCCTGAACACCGGTAACTGGAAGGCGTAACCGCATCTCCGTACCCGCACCCGGAGTACTCGTCGCTTCTATTACTCCACGATGCGCCGTCATCGTTTGTCGGGCAATCGCCAAGCCTAAACCCGTACCACCCGGTTTGGTTGTGACATACGGATCAAAAATGTGCGCCAAGGCCGCGGCGCTAATCCCGCACCCGCTATCTCGCACGGCAATGCAAACCGCCGCTTCGCCATGCAATGTGTCGTGCTCGATGCGCACCACGACCCGCGCCGCGCCGCCGCACGACCCGCATGCATCCACCGCGTTCAACAACACGTTCGTGACCGCGCGCACCAACGGTTCGTGATAGCCCATCACCAGCGGTAACATCGGCGAAATCTCGAGATCGAGTCGCAAACGATCGGGCACGGCACTCTTCGCGGTGCGCGTCACCAGTTCCGCAACGTCAATCTCCGCCAACGGGCCATCGGGCAAGCGACCAAACTGCGCGAAACTGCGCGCCATCGTTTCCAGTCGCGCCGACTCTTCCGCCAGCACTTCGACAGTTTCGCGCAGTTCTTCGGGCGCGCTGCGCCGCAGTCGCTCGACGGCAAAACGAATTGGCGTGAGCGGATTTTTCAGCTCGTGAGCAAACCGGCGCGCCGACTCGCGAAACGCTTCGGCGCGTTCCGCGTCGAGTGCTTTTTGCCGGCCAGTTTCTAGTTCGTGCGCCATCGTTCGCATACCAGTACGCAATACCTCAAACTCTGGAGCACCGCGGCGCTCAGTCAGCTCGGGCACGGGTTGCCCCGTGCGGATCAACCCCGTCCACCCCACCAATTCGTCGAGCGGTCGACTGAGTTGGCGACTCAAATGCCCAGCGACACGCGACGCACCGACCGCGACGAGCACCACCACCAGGAGCGCACCAACGGCGATGAGTCGCATGGTTCGATTGGCGAGGAAGTCGAATCGTCGCGCTAACTCCACCGATTGGCGCAACTCGGTTTCGTGCGCGTCCAGCAGTTGCCGTTGCGTCGCCGACAATGGCGAACGTCGCGCCGCCTCGATCGCGGCACCACCACTCCGCGCGATGCGCTCCCACGCCGATCCCGACGACAGCAGCGACAGCGCCCGACTTGCAGTACCCGTCCACAGCGCGGTCACCGCGATAGTCGGCACCACCGCAAAGAGCAGCAACGTGGCGAACAATCTCGATCGAAATGGCGCTCGACGACGCGCACGCGCACCAGTTCGACCCAGCGTACCCAGCCTCGTGCGCTCCCTACGCACTGGAGAAACGGGCGGTTTCTCTTCCAGCGCGGCGGCGATTGCGTGGTTGGTTGGCTTCCGCATCTCCTTCATACCAGATAATTTACGCGGCTACACCCGCATGGCACGTCCCATTCCCGCCGGCGCGGTGACGCACGCGTCGATCCTGGAGTGGCATGGCAACGTCGTGGTCCCTCGCTCCACTAGTCGAGCAGCGCGCGCGGGAGCATCCCGAGCGACCTCTCGCGATGGTTGGTGAACGGACGTGGACTTATGGGCAAGTCGATGCACAAGCGTCGTCACTTGCGGCGGCATTTTCCGAGCTCGGATTGGGAGCAGGAGATCGCATCGCTGTAAATTTGCCCAATGGCGTCGAGTGGATTGTGTCACTCCTCGCCTGCGCCAAGCTGGGCGCCGTTGTTGTTCCAGTCAGTCCGCAACTCAGTTCGCACGAGTTGCGGTATCAACTGCGACACGCCGAAGCAAGTGCCGTTGTCACCATCGAGAAATACGGTGGCGTCGACTTCCTGCAACGATTCGAGGATCTCCTCGGCGACTTGCCGGACTTGCAGTACGTCGTGACTGTGGGTGACGAGGATTTGTGGTACGATGATCGGATCTTTCAGTTCGAAGATCTGCTCTCCAGTGGCTCCGGCCGCACGTATCCGCGCCCGCTCACGCACACTGACGCGAACGACCTCGCCGTGGTCTACACGTCGGGCACGATGGGAAAACCGAAGGGCGTGCGACTGTCACACCAGGCAGTGGTGGAAAATGCGGTACGAAGTGCCGAGATCGTCGAGCTCTCTCCGGATGATCGCGTGCTCGCTGCAGTACCGTTGTTCGCGATTTTTGGCTTCAGCGTCATGATAGGAACGATCACGGCTGGCGCGACCCTTGTGCTGCGACCAGCCTCCGATGCAGCGGGCGTGCTGGCGCTCATCGAGCAAAAGCACATCACGGTACTGCATGGTGTGCCGACGCTGTATCACCTCCTCATGCGTGAAGAGAGTTTCGATCCTGCGCGTTTGCGCACGCTGCGCACCGGCGTCATTTCAGGAAGTTCGGTGGCCGAAGCGTTGGTGCGCAAAGTGCGCCGCTGGTGCGATGTGCTCGTCGCGTACGGTCTGACGGAAACCGGACCAACCGTGACGATGACGAGATTTACCGATAGCGAGGATCGTCGCCTTGAATCGGTGGGACGTGCACTGCCGGGCATAGAAGTGATGGCGGCCGACATTCGCACGGGCACGCTGCACGGACCTGAAGCCGTCGGCGAAATCGCGGTACGTGGAAGCAGCGTGATGCAGGGTTACCTCCGCATGCCGGCGGAAACGGCCAAAGTGCATACGCCGGACGGATTTTTTCTCACCGGTGATCTCGGCATCATCGACGAGGATGGCTACATCAAGATTCTTGGACGGCGACAAGAGACGATCTCGCGTGGGGGCAATCAGCTCTACCCCCGTGAAC
>JAYTTR010000183.1:0-2238 GCA_043744935.1 Gemmatimonadaceae bacterium | reverse complement strand
CGCGCGCGGTTGGTGTGATTTACATCGATCGTGAAAATCATAAAGCGGCATTTAGTGCGTATGAAGACGCGGCCGCACGTATTCGCGATGGGCAAGCCGTCCTGGTGTATCCCGAAGGCACGCGCGGTGACGGCTATGCGTTGCGGCCGTTCAAGAAAGGTCCGTTCGTCCTCGCGGTAGGATCGAGCGCTCCCATCGTTCCAGTGGTCATACACGGCACAATTGCGGTGAATCCGCGTGGTTCGTTCAAGGCGACGCCGGGCGTCGTACACGTGCATATGTTAGAGCCGATTGTGACGGAGGGGCTCACGTATGCCGATCGTGAAGCGTTAGCGGATCGCGTGCGACTTCGCATGGCGGATCTGTTACGGACCGAGTACGGCGTCGATCCCGCACTGCAACTTCGCTCCGTTCCAACCGGTGCCGCGACTGCGCCCGGTGTCACGGCGTAATTCTTTTTTCTTCGACAGAGTACACATGGCTGCCATCGTTTCCATCAGCGCGCGCGAAATTCTCGACAGTCGTGGCAATCCGACTGTCGAAGTTGACGTTATCCTCGAAACAGGTGCAGCCGGACGTGCGGCGGTGCCCAGTGGCGCGTCGACTGGCGAACGCGAAGCGGTGGAGTTGCGCGACGGTGACCCTGCACGCTACGACGGCAAAGGTGTACTGACCGCCTGCGCAAACGTGAACGGCGAGATTGCCGCCGCGCTCGAAGACATGGACGCGACCGATCAAATGGCGATTGATCGCACGATGATCGAACTTGATGGTACAGAAAACAAAGGGCGACTTGGTGCAAACGCGCTGTTGGGCGTGTCGATGGCCACCGCGCGCGCCGCTGCCGCTGAAGTGGGCTTGCCATTGTATCGCTACCTCGGCGGACCGATGGCGCGGACACTGCCCGTGCCGATGATGAATATTTTGAATGGCGGTGCGCACGCAACCAATACCGTCGACTTTCAGGAATTCATGATCATACCCGTTGGTGCGGAATCGTTCTCTGAAGGACTGCGCATGGGCACGCAGGTCTTTCATGCGTTGAAAAAAGTGCTCGTCGGTCGCAAGCTCTCCACCGGCGTTGGTGATGAGGGTGGGTTCGCGCCGAACTTGCCAAGTGATGAAGATGCGCTCAAGGCAATTATCGAGGCCATCGAAGCGGCTGGATTACGTCCCGGCCATGACATAGCGTTGGCGATGGACGTGGCGGCCAGCGAATTATTTCGCGACGGCGCATATCACTTCAAGAAGAGTGGCGCGAAAACGCGCAGCCCGCAGGAAATGGTTGAGATGTATACGCGTTGGGTGGAGGAGTATCCCATTGTGTCAATCGAAGACGGCATGGCCGAAAACGATTGGGATGGATGGAAGCTGTTGACGGAAGCGCTCGGTGATCGCTGTCAGTTGGTTGGCGACGATTTGTTTTGCACGAACAGCGCGATTCTGGGCAGAGGCATTGAGGAAGAGGTCGCGAACGCTATTCTCGTGAAGGTCAATCAGATCGGGACGCTAACGGAAACGTTGGAGACGATGGAGCTCGCGCGCGCGGCTGGGTACAACTGCATCATCTCGCATCGATCGGGCGAAACGGAAGACACTTTCATCGCCGATCTCGCGGTGGCTACGCAAGCGGGGCAGATCAAAACTGGTGCGCCTTCGCGCTCGGATCGTGTGGCGAAATACAATCAGTTGTTGCGTATCGAGGAGCAGCTCGAAATGCACGCTGAGTATCCAGGTGGATCGCTGTTCGGTTTATGAGCAAGGCGTCGCGTCGGACGGAGACACCGTTTCGCCGACTACTGCGTCGCAGTGCGTGGACGGCGGGTGCACTGCTGGTTTTGGCCTTCGCGATCGAGGGTGGTGAATACGGTACGCGTGATGTGCTGGCTCAGCGCACGCGGAAGCAAACTCTCAACGCCGACGTGGTGCAGTTGCGTGCCGATGTCGATTCGCTCAAAGTCGAGTATACGATCGTGACAAAGGACACGATGCGGTTGGAGCGCATTGCGCGTGAGCAATACGGGATGGTGCGTGGCGACAAGGAGTTATTGTATTTTGCGCGTGCGACGCGGGTGGCGCGGGACACGAATGCACGTGTCGATTCGACCGGAAAGGCGTCGCCTCGGGGTTGACTCCGTGGGGCTGACGGCTAGGTTCCTCGAACTGCCGCGGGGTGGAGCAGCCTGGTAGCTCGTCGGGCTCATAACCCGAAGGTCGCGGGTTCAAATCCCGCCCCCG
>JAYTTR010000182.1:0-2238 GCA_043744935.1 Gemmatimonadaceae bacterium | reverse complement strand
GAAGATCAAGCGCGACGATGTGCGCACCACGTTGGCGCGCCAAGGCGAGCATCTCGCACGCGACGACAACACGGTCACGTAACGCACCGTGGTGTCCTGTCCCCACCACGCCGTCGACTGCCACTAATTCGTTTCCCGTCGGCGCGCCGTGTACGAGATACGGCGCCGCGATCGCCGCGGCCTGCTGCGCGTCCGCCGTGCGTGGAGGAGCAGTCGCGTGCACTCGGACCACAACGCCCAAACGCGCAAGTTGCGCCGCGACAATGTACGCATCACCACCGTTGTTGCCTGTACCGACGTGCAGTGCAACGCCGTGCGCGAGCGCATCGGGCAGTGCGCGCACGATGTCGGCCGCAGCAACAGTGCCGGCTTGCAACATCAGGGCAAATGATGAGATGCCATCGCGAATGGCGGCATGATCGCGCGCTGCAGATTCAGCAGCGGTGGTGACGCGCAGCAGCGAACTGCGCATCAGATCAGACGTGCGTCGTACTCCACGGATATTCGCGCTCAAACGCATCTTCAAACGCAAAGACACCAATAAAATCGTCGCGCGAATCGTGCGGCTGACTGATCAGCAAACCCATATCGACCAGCGTGAAGACAATGTCGCCAATATCGCTCGTGGAGCAGACACCCCAATGCTCAAGCACGATGCGCGCGGTGACGCCGAAGCGCTGCAACGCCAGCGTCCGACACGAACGCGCGAGCTCCGGCCCGGTGATGTGACGACGCTCCGTGAGATGCGTCTGCGAGTGTTCGAGCGCGGCAAGTACGAACATGTAGGCGCGCTCGTCAAAGCGCGGCTCTCGTAGTCGAATTTGCTCCATGATGCCATCGCGAAACGCCAGCTCGGTCACTGCGGCTGCTCCCTCACACGGTACACAACGTTGATGTCGAGAAAAGACGAGCGGCAACGGCGCAATGCAACCTCCGTCTATCACCCATAAACAATGCAGGCACGCGACGGGTGCCACAATACCTTGCGCTACCCGACCGCACGATACAGCGGGTAGCGATCAGCCAACATTTTTACGTCGGCGCGCACCGCCGCGACCGTTTGCATATCCTCAGGTGCGAGCAACACGCGATCAATCAGCGACGCGATCTGTTGCATCGCGGTTGCATCCATGCCACGCGTGGTGACCGCCGGCGTACCGAGGCGAATGCCGCTGGTGACAAAGGGGGACTGCGTTTCTTTCGGCACCGTATTCTTGTTCACCGTAATGCCCGCCACGTCCAGCACCTTCTCAGCGACCTTTCCGGTCAAGCCTTTGCTGCGCAGATCAACCAGCATGAGGTGATTGTCCGTGCCGCCCGACACAATGTGATATCCGCGCTCCATGAGCGCGGATGCCAAGACCTGTGCGTTGGTCACCACTTGACGACAGTACGCCGTAAACTCGGGCTGCAGCGCCTCGCGAAACGCCACGGCCTTTGCCGCAATGACGTGTTCGAGTGGGCCACCCTGCATGCCGGGAAACGTTGCCTTGTCGACGGCCTTCGCATGTTCCGCTTTGCACAGAATGATGCCGCCGCGCGGACCACGTAACGTTTTGTGTGTGGTACTCGTGACGACATCCGCGAACGGCACGGGCGACGGATACACACCAGTGGCGGCGAGACCGGCGAAATGCGCCATATCCACCAGAAACAACGCGCCGACTTCTTTTGCCACATCGGCAAAGGCCTGCCAATCGATGGTGCGAGAATACGCGCTGTATCCCGCGATGATTATTTTTGGCCGGTGCTCACGCGCCTGCGCTCGCATTTGCTCGTAGTTGATAATGCCGTCATCGGTTACACCGTACGACACGGCCTTGTACAACAAGCCTGAAAAATTCACCGGCGAGCCATGTGTGAGATGACCGCCTTGCGACAAATCCATACCGAGAAACGTGTCGCCAGGCTTCAAGAATGCGAGGAAGACGGCCGCATTCGCCGAAGCGCCGCTGTGCGCCTGCACATTCGCATGCTCGGCACCGAACAACTGTTTTGCGCGATCGATCGCCAACTGCTCGACCTTGTCGACCACTTCGCAGCCGCCGTAGTATCGCTTCCCGGGCAATCCCTCGGCGTACTTGTTCGTGAGCGGAGACCCCATCGCCTCCATGACGGCCGGGGATACAAAATTCTCGCTCGCAATCAGTTCGAGCCCATCGCTTTGCCGAACAATTTCTTCTTGGATGAGATGCGCGATTTCAGGATCAGCCGCTAACAACGCCTCCCCCGGTGGAC
>JAYTTR010000181.1:0-8652 GCA_043744935.1 Gemmatimonadaceae bacterium | reverse complement strand
GCTCGCGCAAAAGGAAGCGCCGAGTCGGTGGCGACGATCGTCATTGAGCGCATCGCGGCGGGTGGCGACGGCGTCGGTCGCGTCGACGGACGTGCGTGCTTCGTTCCGCGGACAGCGCCGGGCGATGTTGTGCAGATCGCGTACGTGACCTTCGCGCGTCATGCACGAGGGCGTGTGTTGCAACTCGTGGAGGCATCGCCAACTCGGGTCGACGCCGCGTGTCCCCACTATGTCGCGGATCGATGCGGTGGTTGCCAATTGCAACATCTCGATGCTGCGACACAGTCCGACGTGCGCACGAGCATTGTGCGGGACGCGTTGCAACGGATTGGCAAACGCGAAGTGGCTCGGCCCGGTCTCGTGTCGGGTGCCCCGTGGGCCTATCGTGGACGTCTCACGCTCACACTGAAAGCGCGCGGCGCGGCGTGGATTGGCGGCTTGCACCCGTTTGACGACGCATCACGCGTGTTTGCGTTAGAGACGTGTCCGATTGCGAAACCCTCATTGGTACAAGCGTGGCATGCGGTGCGCGCGCTCGCGCGCGGGCTGCCGAAAACACCGGAGTTGCGCGTTGCGCTGCGCTCGGTGAATGACGATGCATCACAGATCGCGATCGTGATTGTCGGTGGTACCGAATGGCCGGAGGCGCGAGCGTGGGCGAACGCACTTGCACGCAGCAACAGCAGCATCGTTGCGGTGTGGTGGCAACGTGCCGATGGCACGCGCGTGTCGCTCGCCGGACCGGATGATGTTCACGCGTTGGCGCACACCGACGCGTCACTGACAATAGATGACGTCTCCGCATCGCGTGATGCGCAACAGGTCGGCGGAATTGACGATCTCGCGCCGTCGATGGACGAGGCGTTGGCTTTCGCGCAAGTAAATGGCGAAGTCGCGCAGCTGATGCGTTCTTACGTCGCCGAACAAATACGTGCGCTACGCCCGGTACACGTGATTGACGCGTATGCTGGATCGGGCGCGCTGAGTGAAATGCTGGCGCGCGAGGGCATACGTGTGACGGCCATTGAGGCGGATGCCACGGCAACGGCGCGCGCCGTCGAACGACTGGCTGATCTGCCCAATCTGCGCGTGGTGACCGACACCGTCGAGTCGGCGCTTGCTGCCACGCTGCCGGCCGACGCGCTCGTACTCAATCCACCACGGCGAGGGTTGGATATTCGCGTCACCGCGCTGCTCGGCACGGCGACCACAAGCGGATTGCGCGCCATCATTTACGTCAGTTGCGATCCGGCAACGTTGGCGCGCGATCTATCGCGATTGCCCACGTGGCGCATCGCGTCGCTCCAGTGTTTCGACATGTTTCCGCAAACGGCACACGTGGAAACGGTGTGCGTGCTGGTTCGGGAGACAACGTGAAATACATCGTGGACGTGAACGGCGAACGCGTCACGGTCGATCTCGACGGCATGCACGCCATTGTTGATGGCGTTCGATTTGACGTGGCACTCACCCCCATTGTCGGCACACCGGTGCGCCTTGTGCGCGTGAATGAGCACGTGCACCGCGTCCTCGCGCGGCGCGATGGCGCGCGCGGGAGTTGGATCCTTGATGTAGACGGTTCACGGATGCACGCTGATGCGCTCGACGAGCGAACGCGGGCGTTACGCGACCTCACTGCGGCGTCCGCCGTCGCAACGGGTCCGACGCCGCTCGTGGCACCAATGCCGGGCTTGGTTGTGCGCGTGTCCGCCGTGGCCGGTGATGTGGTGTCGGCGGGGCAGGGGCTTGTGGTGATCGAGGCCATGAAAATGGAAAACGAGCTCCGTGCCACGGCGCCCGGGGTCGTGCTGTCGGTTCGTGCAGTAGCCGGCACCGCGGTCGAGAAGGGCGCGATCCTCGTTGAGCTTGGACCGCTGCCCGACTCCGTGTAACGCGAGACTATTTGATCAGTGGAACTGTGCGGCGGGTGCGGTTCACGGCCCGAATCACCATGAAAATAGAAAACGCAACAATCAGGAACGTGACAATCTGATTGACGAACAGGCCATAGTTGAGGGTTGCGACGCCAGCTTTTTTAGCGTCTTCAATGGTTGGAAATGAGCCTTGCCCGAGCACGACAAATCTGTTTTTGAAGTCGATGCCGCCAGTGACGAGACCCACGAGCGGCATAATGATATCGGCAACGAGACTGTCAACGATCTTGCCGAACGCTCCGCCGATCACCACGCCAATCGCGAGATCCATGACGCTGCCTTTCATAGCGAACTCTTTGAATTCGGACATCATGCCCATCAGACAACTCCGGTTGTGGTAGGTAAGTGTGCGCGGTTGATCGGTGCAGCGCGTCGGTTTCGGAAGGTCATCATGCTGTGCACGACGCCTTCGGGCAAGACTTGGTCGGGGATGCAAGACAGCAATCCGATTGACAGCGCCTAACTTCTTGAGTATCCTACGAGTCTGTCACAAATACGCCTCGGCCGACTGGCTTGGGCGTCTTCGTTTCTGTCGTATTTGAGGACTGTGACACCAGATTTTTCGTTCTCGATGTTGCACGACTTCAGTAGGCTGCGCCCGCTCGGGGCGCACCTCAGTTCCGGGCGCCTCCGGCTGCCCCTCCAAGACGCACGCATGAAGACCTACAGCGCGACTCCGAAGGATATCGACCGGCAGTGGTACATCGTCGATGCAGAAGGAATGGTTCTTGGCCGGCTCGCTTCGGAAGTTGCGAAGATCATCCGTGGCAAGCACAAACCCATGTTCACGCCGCACATGGACACGGGTGACTTTGTCATCGTGATCAACGCGTCCAAAGTGCAAGTCACTGGTCGGAAGGCGGAACAGAAAACCTATTTTAGCCACACGGGCTACATGGGTCATGAAAAGCATACGCCCTACGCATCGGTGTTGGCGAGCCATCCTGAGCGCGTGATCGAAAAGGCCGTTTATGGTATGTTGCCGAAGACGGCGCTCGGTCGCCAGGTGCTTCGTCGCAAGTTGCGTGTTTATCCGGGCGGTGAACATCCGCACGTTGCACAAACGCCATCGAAGTTGTCGTTCCCAAACGCTGAGGCCAAGTAATGTCGGACCAGATTCAGTCCGTTGGCCGTCGCAAGCGCGCCGTGTGCCGTCTGTATCTCAAGCCCGGCTCGGGTAAGTGGGACGTCAACGGTCGGACACTTGGTGATTATTTCCCGCGTCCAACGCTCGTCTCGGCCATTCAGCAGCCGTTTACGCTTACGGACACGCTCGGCCGTTTTGATGTGAAAGCCGTGCTTGATGGTGGTGGCGTGGCTGGACAGGCAGGAGCGGTTCGTTTGGCCATTGCGCGCGCGCTCGTCAAACTCGACGAGACCAATCGCAAGAAGCTGCGCGAATTTGGCTTGCTCACGCGTGATGCGCGTGAAGTCGAGCGGAAGAAGCCGGGTCGTGCCGGCGCTCGTAAGCGCTTCCAATTCTCCAAGCGTTGAGCGAGGCGGCTTCCGCCGCCCCTTACCGTATCCTTCACGCTTTCTGAACCTGTGGCGGGTGCCGCGATCTTCTCGGATCCGGGCGCCACAGGTCATGATGGAAGCGGACGATTTCAAAACCTCACACGTATATCATGGCCAATCCGTCCCTCGAGCAGTTGCTCGCCGCGGGTGTTCACTTCGGGCATCAAACCCGTCGTTGGAACCCCAAGATGCGCCGGTTTATTTTCGCCGAACGCAATGGTATTCACATCATCGACCTGCAGAAGACGCTCCGCCAAATTGAGCTGGCGCAGAAGCTCGTCCGCGAGGTCGTCTTGCGTGGCGAGCAAGTCTTGTTCGTGTGCACCAAACGTCAGCTCGCTGCCATCGTCCAGGCCGAGGCCGAATCCTGCGGTGCCATGTTCGTGACCGAGCGTTGGCTCGGCGGCATGCTGACTAACTTCCAGACGGCCAAGAAACAGATCCGCAAGCTGAAGGATCTCGAGGCTGGTGCTGAAGACGGCACGCTCACGAACTACACGAAAAAAGAGCAGCTCCTCATGTCGCGTCAGCGCGAGAAGCTCTCGAAATATCTTTCGGGCATCAAGACGATGACGCGCCTGCCAGGGCTGCTGTTCATCATCGATTCCAAGAAAGAGCGCATCGCGGTGAGCGAAGCCAACAAGCTTGGCGTGCCGATTGTCGCGATCGTTGATACGAACGCCGATCCTGATCTCATTACGGTTCCGATCGCCGGCAACGACGACGCGATCCGGTCGGTCGAGCTGATTGCCAAGGTGATCTCCGAAACGATCATGGAAACACGTCGCGAGGCGCCAGCGCGTGCGGCTGATGACGAGCAGGAGAGCTATGTGTACAGCACCGATCGGGGTGCTGAATCTGCTGGTCGCGGAGATCGTGGCGATCGCGGTGATCGTGGTGCCAATGCCGGTGGCGGTGGTGCAGGTGCGGGTGCGGGTGCCGCAGCGCGTGATGACGAAGCCAAGCGTCGTCGACCGCGTCGTCGTCGCGCCAAGCCGGAAGCGATCGCTGCTCGTTTGAAGACGGGCACTGAAGGTTCGGCGCCAGAAGGCGGCGCGTCGATCGAAGCCGCAGCAGGCGCAGAGAGCGGTACTGACGCCGCAGAGGTCGCGGAGTAAAGCAACGCACGCTTCGTTTCAAAAAACGAGGCATTGTCTTCGTCTCTTCAGCAATTGCGCGCCGCCGGCTTTAGCCGGCGGCGTTCGCACACAGAACCCGATAAAGGCCTCGCCTGAAACCCGGGCGTACCAATACAGACCGACATTCAGAAACAGGGCACGTCGATGACTACACTTGTTACAGCCAAAGCCGTTCAGGAACTGCGCCAGCGCACTGGCGCCGGCATGATGGACTGCAAAAAGGCACTTGATGAGAACGGCGGGGATATGGAAGTCGCCATCGAATACTTGCGCGCCAAGGGAATTGCGAAGGCCGAGAAGCGTGCTGATCGCTCCACCAGCGAAGGCGTGATCGGCGGTGAAGTTTTTGCGGACGGCGAGTCCGGTATTCTCGTGGAAGTCGCGTGCGAAACCGATTTCGTTGCGCGCAACGAAGACTTCATTGCTTTCGTGGGCACACTCGTCGCGCAGATGAAACAGTCGAGTGCCACGACAACGAGCGCGTTTCTCGCGGAGACGTATCATGCCGATACCGCGAAAACTGTCGACGAATACGTCAAGCTCACGGCGTCGAAGACTGGCGAAGCGGTTAACGTGAAAAATGTTGCCCGCTTCAATGCGGGTGTAAACGGCCTGGTCGGCATGTATCGGCACCATAACGGTAAGCTCGCGACGCTCGTGCAAATTACCGCGTCATCGCCCGAGGTTGCGAAGCATGAGTCGACACGCGAACTCGTCAAGTTCATCGCAGAGCACATTGCGGCCACGGCGCCGATCGCGGTTGATCGCGCTGGTGTTTCGTCAGAGAAAATTGACAGCGAGCGCCGTATTGCCGAAGAGCAGGCGCGCGAGGCCGGTAAACCGGATGAGATGATCGAGAAGATTGCGGTTGGCAAAGTCGAAGCTTTTCTCAAAGACGTGACGTTGATGCCGCAACCGTGGGTGCGTGAACCGAAAACAACAATCGCGGCCTTGGTCGCCGACCATGCGAAACGCGCGGGCGGCACCGTGGTCGTGAACGGTTTTGCTCGACTGCAGTTGGGTGCAGACTGAACGCCCCGATGAGCCAACCGTTGTCTGAGATCGGAGTGCAAGACGCGTCGGTGGCTTCGGCCACCGGCGCGCTGCGTTATCCGCGCGTGTTACTCAAGCTTTCGGGAGAGGCACTCGCTGGTGACAAGGGTGTTGGTTTCGATTTTGATCGTATTGGATTTTTCGCTGACCAAATCGTGGAGGTCGCGTCCCTTGGTGTGCAACTCGGCCTCGTTATTGGTGGCGGCAACATTGTACGCGGTACGCAGCTCTCTCAAATGGGCATGGACCGCGTGGGTGCCGATTACATGGGAATGTTGGGCACGGTGATCAATGCACTGGCGCTCCAGGATGTGTTGGAAAAGAAGGGCATGGATACGCGCGTTATGACGGCAATCCGCATGGAAGAGCTGGCCGAGCCGTATATTCGGCGTCGTGCGCTTCGACACTTCGAAAAAGGGCGCACCGTTATCTTTGCTGCCGGCACTGGTAACCCGTATTTTTCGACGGACACAGCCGCTGTGCTGCGGGCCATTCAGATGAAGGCTGACGTCATCATCAAAGCGACAAGTGTCGACGGTGTGTATTCTGCAGATCCAAAGAAAGATGCAACCGCGCGCATGTATGAAACGATCAGCTATCGTGACGTGATGCTCGAAGAGCTTCGCGTGATGGATCAGACCGCTATCACGCTCTGCAAGGAGAACCAAATGCCGTTGATCGTACTCAATATCCACCGCCCCGGCGCGATCATCAGCGCCGTTCGTGGCGAACGTATCGGAACTCTGGTCTCCTGAGCACGCCATGAGCACTATCGCACTGATTCTTAAGGACACGAAAACCGGCATGGACAAAGGGCTGGAAAACTCCAAGCGTGAGTTCTCCGGTATCCGGTCGGGTAAGGCGTCGCCGAATATGCTGGACTCCGTGCGTGTTGAAGCCTACGGCTCCACGGTGCCGCTCAACCAAGTCGCGTCGGTGTCCGCGCCGGAGCCGCGCATTCTCTTGGTCACGCCGTTCGACAAGGGGCAAGCGAAGGCAATAGAAAAAGCGATTCGTGAATCCGAACTCGGGCTCGACCCGGCGCATCAGGGTGGTGTGATTCGCGTGCCGCTGCCGTCGATGAACGAACAACGTCGCAAGGAACTCGTGAAAATCCTTGCGAAGCTGGCGGAGGATGGTCGCATTGCCATTCGTCATGCCCGCACCGACGCGCGCGACAAAGTCAAGAAACTTGACGGCATTTCGGAAGATGACAAGAAACACGCGGAGAAGGATCTGCAAAAAATGCACGATGAGTTCATTGGCAAGATCGACACCATGTTGAAGTCGAAAGAAGCCGAAATCATGGAGGTCTGAGTCCGCGCGCGGACCAGAGTGCGATGTGCCCGACCTTACCTGACCCCGTGCCCGAAACCGAAACGGATTTGCTCGCGCGTATCCGTGTGCACGGCGCCGTGCCGCGTCACATCGCAATTATTATGGACGGCAACGGACGGTGGGCGCGCGAACGGCACATGCCGCGACCGTTCGGACATCGCTCTGGGATGAAGGCGGTGCGCGCTGTTGTCGAAGGTTGTTTGGACGCGGGCGTGGAGTGGTTGTCCCTGTTTGCATTTTCGCAGGAGAATTGGCAGCGACCCGAAACCGAGGTCTCTGCGCTCATGTCGCTCCTTGAAGAGTATATCGCTCGCGAAGCATCCGAACTTCGCGAGCAGGGCGTGCGGGTGCGCGTGCATGGCGACTTGGATCGACTCAGTGCGCCAGCGGCTGCGGCCGTTGAGCGCGTGATGCGCGACACGGACAGTGGCCAAAAGCTTGGATTGAATTTGTTTATTTCGTACGGCGGTCGCGCGGAACTTGTGCGTGCAGCGCGGTTGCTGGTGGCGGATGTACAGGCCGGCCGACTCACGGTGGACGGGATAGACGAGGCGGCGTTTCGCGATCGGTTGTTCACGGCCGGATGTCCGGATCCGGATCTGCTCATACGCACGTCCGGCGAGCAACGGCTTTCAAACTTTTTGTTGTGGCAAGTGGCATACGCGGAGCTTTACATCTCAAGCGTACTCTGGCCGGACTTCGGACGCGTCGCGCTCTTCGAGGCAATTCTCGATTTTCAACGTCGTGATCGGCGCTTTGGTCGAGTCACCGCGTGAGTGAGCTTGCGCGCCGCGTGATTGTCGCGGTGATCGGCGCGCCAATTGCCGTCGGATTGATTTGGCTGGGCGACGCCGCTCTCGCGACGTTTGTCAGTGTGCTCGCCGCGATAGCGGCGTGGGAGTTTTATCGTATTGCGAACGAGTCGGGCGGCGCACCAATGTCTGTCGTCGGTATCGTTGTGTCGGCATTGCTCCCAATAGCGGTGCATGCACAATTTTTGGGCGTTATACGCATTCCAGCAGTGACCGTGACACTGTTCGTGCTCGGAATAATTTCCGCAACGATCTGGCTTCGCGGTGCAAATGGAAAACCGTTGCTCGCCGCAGGCACGACGTTGTTGGGCATTGCATACACTGGCGGGACGCTCAGTTTTGCGTATGCGCTTCGATACTTCGACTATGCGGTCGGCGACACGGCGGGTGCGCTTGTTCTCATCCTGCCCGTGCTCCTGACGTGGGCCAGCGACACGGGCGCGTACTTCGCCGGGCGCGCCGTGGGCGGACCAAAGTTGATGCCGTCCGTCAGTCCGGCCAAGACGGTTGCGGGGGCGATTGGCGCGGTACTCACCACCATCGGTATTTGCGCGCTGTATGTGCATTTCCTCCTGCGTCCGCAGGCGCAGTTGGCGTTTACACCGTGGGGCTTGTCGACGTTTGCCATCAGCATCAGCGTGGCCGCGCAAATTGGAGATCTCGTCGAATCGTTGTTCAAACGCGAAGCGGGCGTGAAGGACAGCGGCATTTTTTTTCCTGGTCACGGTGGGATGCTTGATCGACTAGACTCGCTGTTTTTTGTACTACCGGTGGCGTATGTCATGTATGGATGGCTCTTGGTCCCAGCGCCAACGTGAGTCACGGACCTCGAGCGCAGGAACGGCCCAATGCGTCGCA
>JAYTTR010000180.1:0-2246 GCA_043744935.1 Gemmatimonadaceae bacterium | reverse complement strand
GGTTTGTGAACGGTACATCGAAACGCATTCCGTTTTTGTTGCTGCCCATTTCGAAGTTGCCGCGAGATTTCTTTCCGCTCACGTGTCGTTCGTGCTTTGACTACACGAACGTGTTGAGTGATCTCACCGTGGGCTACATGGCCGGCTCTGGTGATCAATGGTTGATCGAGCGAAATGCGCGCGGATCGGAGTTGATGGCGCTCCTGGGCGACAGTTTGGTGACGAAACCGCTTGAGTCGAAAGGTGATCGTCGCGGACCGGTGCGCGCGTTTGTGGGGCAACTGGAGCGTTCGCAGGGCGGTTTGCCCGTGCGCCGTACTCCTCAGGCACTCCGCCCTCTGGTGAATTGGATGATGTCGCATTTCGGCCCGAAAGGCTTGGAGTTTGCGCGCACGCGGATCGAGATGAAACACACCGAAGGCATTCTGAATTTGCGCAACGAGCGACCGCGGCGATTGCGGCGTATGGTGCCGGATTTCGCGTGGACCCTCGCGGCGCCATACGGACTGGTGCCAACAGCTGCCGAAGTTGCGTTGCCCGCTACCGCGTCGCCGTACGACGCATCAATGAGTGAGAACACATACGTCTCGGAGACGGCATTGTGAGCGACGAGCCGGAGCTGTTCGATGTGGTGGTGGTGGGCGGCGGTCCGGCGGGCGCCACGGCGGCGCGTGAATTGGCGCGCGCGGGACGCTCGGTGTTGCTGCTTGATCGCGCCGGACGCACGAAGCCGTGCGGTGGTGCCGTACCGCCACAATTGCTGCGCGATTTTGACGTGCCCGAATCCATGTTGGTCGCGCATATCGACACCGCGCGCATTATCTCGCCGAAATCTCGCCGAGTGGACATTCCCGTCGGCGATGGTTTCGTGGGGATGGTTGACCGTGATGTTTTCGACGAATGGCTGCGCGCGCGCGCGGTGAGTGCCGGCGCCGAACGTCGGACGGGCGCGTTCACGCAGTTGACGCGTGACGAGCATGGCACGGCGGTGCTGGCTTATACCGACGGTAAATCACGCGGTGGCGAAACACGTCAGGTACGCGCGCGCATGGTGATTGGTGCCGACGGCGCGCTGTCTCGCATCGCTCGGCAATGCGTGCCTGGCGCACATAAAGCGAAGCACGTTTTTGCGTATCACGAGATTGTTAAGTCGCCAGACGAGGGCAGCGGTGCTGACTTTGGTGCGGCGCGATGCGATGTCTACTATCAAGCACCGCTCTCGCCGGATTTTTACGCGTGGGTCTTCCCGCACGGTGCGACGACAAGCATCGGCACGGGAACGTTGCAAAAGGGCTTCGGCCTGAAGGAGGCCGTAGCGAAACTGCGGCACGATACCGGGCTGGATACGGTCGAAACGATACGACGCGAAGGCGCACCAATTCCCATCAAGCCGCTCCCGCGTTGGGACAATGGGTTGGACGTGGTCTTGGCTGGAGATGCCGCCGGTGTGGTTGCGCCTGCCAGCGGCGAGGGCATCTTCTATGCGATGACCGGTGGACGTTTTGCGGCACACGCCGTCGAGGAAGCGTTGTCCACAGGCAACGCGCGCGCGCTGAAACAGGCGCGTCGACGATTTATGCGGGTGCACGGCGCTGTCTTCACGGTGCTCGATATCATGCAGGATTTCTGGTACAGAAACGACAATCGTCGCGAGCGGTTTGTCGCAATTTGTCGTGACAAAGATGTGCAGCAGCTTACTTTCGACGGCTACATGAACAAACAGTTGGTCAAAGCAAAACCTCTTGCACACCTGCGCATTTTTTTGAAGAATCTCGCGCATCTCACGGGCCTCGCATCCACATGAGCGTCCTCCCTCCGTCTTCTGTCTGATGCTGATTTCGATCGCTATCGATTTCCGGCACGCCGATGTTGCGACGCGAGAGCGCTTCCATCTATCGGATGAGCGACTCGCGCAATTGTATCGCACGGCACGCAGCGAGATTGTCACCGAGGCCGCGTTGATTGCGACGTGCAATCGGACAGAGCTTTATGCGTGGATTGATAGCGAAGATATGCACGTGGTGGAGCGCGCTGTTCTATCGCTGGCGAGACGATGGATGCGTACGCGGGCCGATGGTGATGCGTTGTTGCAAATTGCGACCCGCCGGTTTGGCGACGACGCGGCTCGGCACGTCGTCCGCATCGCATCGGGACTCGAATCGCAAGTGTGCAAGAGGTTTTGCTTTGACCAACTGTTTGTTCATGTAGCCGTCGAAAGTAAGCTGCTGCACATCTTTGTCACGACA
>JAYTTR010000179.1:0-8683 GCA_043744935.1 Gemmatimonadaceae bacterium | reverse complement strand
CCGTGTAGGCGCGCCGTTCGGCGTTCGCAGCGCCGCCCCAAGGCGCCACTCGGCGATCTTGGGGAATGTGCCGCATTAGTTGTTCGGGGCCGCGAGATACGGGAACGTGGTAGTTGGCACTGGGCCACCACCAAACGACGGCACGTTGTCGGTGACGAGACCCGGGCTCACGTTGGCTGGATCAAGCAACGATCCGAATACTGCCGCTAACGAAATATCCACAACGTCATTCGCGAGCAAACGTCCACCGTACGCGTTGGGATTGAGCACGTAGCTCAGATACCCAGCAGTAGTGGCAAGTTTATCCGTTTGCAGTGTCAGCATGTCTGGTAGGAGCGCGTTCGCAATCGCTGTTGCGGTTGCGACGCTACGTCCTGCAGTGCCCGTGATAAACGCGATCACTTTCGCGCTAAAATTGGCGCGATCAGTGCTCGGCGTGCCCGCATCGTGAAAATCATGATCACGCTTTGCCAAAAACACTTCGGCAACGAGCGGATTGCCGAGACGCTCGGCCTGATTGAAGATGCGGAATTCGTTGAAACGAACAGTGTCGCGTCGAATCACGGTATCTGTTTTCGTCACACGCAACGTATCGGTTTTCGTCACCGTGTTCGTGATTGTTTCGCCCTTGCAGGCACCAAGCGCGCTGGCTACGAGCACCGCCACCGGTACCGCAACCAGCATGTACAACTTTCCTTGTTTCATAACAGCACTCCTGAGAGTTGAGTTGGTTGGTTTGCGGACATCAACGGCTGATCGTTCCCCATACGCCGATCTTCTTGTTCGCGCCGGGCGCCAGCAACGATACCGGCATTTCAATCACGATCGCCAGCGTGTTGGCCCTGAGTGCCGTCAGCGCATCGACGGGTGCGCCAAAACGTGTTTCAAACGGAGCAGCGGATCCGCGAAACGCCGTGGCGGTCGCGGTTTCGGGGAGCAGCGCGAGCGGACCAGAGACTGGCTTGCGATCAGGAAGGATTCGGAAGAAGCCCTCTAAATCGACCGAGAACGGATCATCACGCAATCCGGCAAACACTTGGATCGGTCCTGCTGCGTTTGCAATCGTGAGCACCGAATCGGTACCGCGTCCGATGATACTGGGCAACGTTGCGTTGCGAAGGATTTGCGTGGCCGTGCCGTTTCGCGGTAACGGTGATCCGTCCGGCGCCATAAGCGCTGGCGGTGCGACCGGGCCACGAATGTTGATGACTCGGTTGTTGTTGGCGGTGGAATCAAACGTGATTTGAATGACCAGATCTTCGACGCCGTCGCCCGTATTGTCGATCTTGAACTGATAGAGGAGATTTGGGTCGAACTTCGCGGTCGCGTTGTCCGATGGCACGATCGGCGACGAGGTGTTCATCACCAACGTGACGCGATTTGCGTCTGTACCACCAGCACCCGGAAATGCATAGATGTCGGTGATGTCCATTCGTGGCGTCAGTTCCGTCAACGCCGTCTGCTGGTGATCCGATGCAACGACAAATGTGGCGGCAGCCACGCTGCCGACAGCGGCCACGGCGGCGAGCCACCGTGTACGCTTGGTGAAACGTGAGCGAGTGAGCATGAGTGTCTCCAAAAGGAAAGCTGGATCGTCCGAGAGTTTGTGCAAACTCAACGTGATGGGCGCTTCAGTGTGGCAAGTCGCGGACCCTTTTTCGCGAGCCCATCGGTGTTATCTCTAATTTTTCAATGCGTTTTTCAAACCGCTCGCGCCGAACTGCATTGCTTGCTTGGCCAGCGGCACAACTGCACCCTGTCCGAAAAACTCGTGTGCGACACCTTCGAAGTTTTTGTAATCGACAGTCACGCCAGCATCACGCAATTTTGCCGCGAGCATTTCACCGTCTGTACGAAGCGGATCCAATTGTGCCGTGATAACCGTTGTTGGCGGAAAGTTTTTGAAATCTGCTCCGAGGACATTCAGACGAGAATCTTGCAGATCCGCTGGCGTTCTCGTGTACTGCTTGAAGAACCACGACATCATTGCGCGACTGAGCGGTTTTGCGTTTGCATTTTCACGGTAGCTCACCGTGTTCGTATCGTTGCCTGCGATCGGATAGACGGCGAGGATCGCCACAGGGAGCTTGAGTCCGCTGGCACGCGCGGTGAGCGTCGTGGCAAGCGCGAGATTTCCGCCCGCACTTTCTCCAGCCAAGGCGATGCGTTTCACATCGCCCTGCAGCGACGCTCCATTGGCCAGCACCCACTTGTACGCGGCCAGCGCGTCATCATGCGCGGCCGGGAATTTGTGCTCGGGTGCCTTTCGGTATTCGACTGACACGAGCACCGCGTTCACCGCATTGGTAAGTCCGCGCGCTGACGCATCGTACGTGTCGTTGGTCGCAATGACAAAGCCACCACCATGATAATACACAATGATTGGGAACGGTCCCGCACCGGCCGGCGTGTACACGCGAATGGGAATACTGCCGTCTACTGACGGAATTGTGCGATTGACCACGCTTCCAACAGTCTCAGGTGTTGTGCTCTTCCCGTCCTTCTTCAACAGCGACATGACCGCGTCTGTTGGGCTTGGTTGCTTACGCGCCTCAGCCGCGCTCAGAGTTTCAATTGGTTTTCCGCCCAGCGTGCCGAGTTCGTCGAGCACGCGTTGCTGCTCTGGTGCAGCCGTCGTCTTCGCTGCCATGGCTGTCATGCTGTCCTTTGCCACGTTGGTTGCGCTCATTGATGCTCCAGTTGTTGACGCCAGAGTTCCGGCGGCAGAGTCCGCACGCGCACCGGAATTGTCGCGCGACTGACAAGCGGAAAGCGCAACGCACGCCATGAAACTGCGAACGAACAATCGATTAGACATCGGTGATCTCCTGGCGTTGTGTGAACAGCAGTATGGATGCTAAACGCGTCAGGCAAGAAATGCGCCCGTCATTTTTTCACGCGGGTTCTGACGCGGCACCTGTGGTGACACACGGCACGACAATTGAATCTCAGATGGTGGGGAGCACGAGACATTCTCGGTTGACCCATCTGCACGCGCGCGGTTCGTACGCGGTTCGTGCAAAATCGCAACGCAATTCGTCACCGGAGGCAACATGATGCGGAAGTTATTTTCGAAGAGTTTGACAGCGGCGGTCCTCTCGCTTGCTGCCCTCGCGATCACTGGTTCGACTGCGAGCGCTCAGTCAGGCCAGATCTCATTTACTGGCGGAGTGACGCTCTCCAATTTTGCAGGAGATTTAAGTGGCAACACGCTACTCATCGATTTTCAGAATCCAATTGGCGGCACTACCGGAACATTGCAGAGTGCTATCGGCGCGACTGGACTTTTCTCGGGTGTTGTAACGAATACACCGGCGGTGGTATCCGACTTACTCGCAACATCTACAAGCGCTACTGCTCGCTCCACGCCGTTCTTGACGTTTGCCGGCTTCACATTCAGCAGCCCAACATTCGTAAATGCAATTGGCGGTGACCTCGCCTTCGGCCCGGTCAAGCTCGTTCAGGATGCCAACAGTACATCAGCATCACTCGCGCTGTCCGGCATTCTCTCTGGTCCTGGCGTCACAGCAGGCCAGCGCTTTGACGGAATCTTTACCACGCAATTTGCTGGACAAACGCCAGCCGCCGTATTCAACGCGATAAATACCGGTGGGCAAATCTCGAATCAGGGTGTTTCGGCTTCGTTTTCCTACAATATCTCGACCGTTCCGGAACCGTCAACGTACGCGCTTTTCGCCGCTGGCCTGCTTGTAGTTGGCCTTGCTCGTCGCCGTCGCGTGCGCGGTAGTGCTGTGTGATGTCACGCTAAACTCGCGTCAGCGCGCACTACGGATTTGATCCCACGTCGTGCGGCCTTCCGTAATGGCCTGTGACATAATGGACGCTGCTTCGAGAGCCTGCGCCGGAGTGTGATCCGCCTGTACTTGCATGCGAAAACGTGCAGCGCGCACTCCGACGGCCGGGAATTCGACGAGGTTGGCGAAGAGCCCGCGTTTCAGCACTTCGCCGCTTGCCAAGCGGGCAACGGCGGAGTGACCAACTATGACCGGTACGACGGCGGACGGGTCGCCTTGGCAATGCAAACCATATGCGCCCAGGGCGGCACGCAACGTGAGCACTGCCGTGAGCAATTTTTCGCGTCGCGCGTCACCTTCAACAGTGCGCACAATGCGAAGGGCTTCTCGTACGGTGGCGATCTGGATCGGCGACATCGCATTCGAGAAAGCATGTGGTCCTCCAAATGCTTCCACATATGACCGAACGCCGGCGTGTCGTGTGGCTACGAATCCACCGTTTGAAGCAAATGTCTTTGAGAATGAGCCCATGACAAGATCAATGTCGCCGAGCATGTGTTGGCGTCCGATGTGACCTGTTCCATTCGGACCAAGCGAACCAAAATCGTGCGCCACATCGACCATGAACGTCGCACCATATTCGCGACATACCGTTTGCATCGCACGCAAATCCGGCGAGTCCGAATCCATTGAGAAAAGTCCTTCGGTGATGACAAGCACTCCATTTCGGCAGTCGCTTGTACGAATCTCTCGCAATGCAAACCGCAGGGCGTCAACGCAAAGGTGTTCGACGCAGGTGATATTGCGCGTGGCAGCGTTGGCACCCGTTTGCAACGAGGCGTGCGCGAGACGATCCAGGACGATGTGATCGTCGGGGCGAACGAGTGCCGTGACCGCACCAAACGCCGCGCCCCATCCGGAAGAAAACAGCACGACGTGCTCCATGTTGAGCGCGTCACCAATTTCCTGTTCTAAGGCACGGGAGATGTCAGATCGCCCTTGCAGCGCTGAGGATCCACCGCTGTGCACACCATAGCGATGGAGTGCGTCTTCAGCGGCGTGCAACACGCTGGCGTGTGATGATAAAGACAGGTAGTCCTGCGTCGCGAAGTTGAGACCATCGCGCAACTCACTCGTTTCGCCTTCGGCATGAACAGTCGCGCCAACTCTACCAACTACGGCGCGAGCGTAAGGCCAGACGCGTGCGTCGCGTCTCGCGCCAATCCATTCGGTGATTGGTGCCGTACGTGTTACAAGGTCTGCACCGCTTGGTCGCGCAAATTCGGCAAAGCTGCCGCGAAGTGCGGCCAGCTGACTGTGCGCCGGTGGTGCGCTTTCGTTCGTGATGACCACAGCCGCGGAGGTTCGAGCGGGGCGGAGTGATCGTGTTGCCGTAGCTAAAGTCACGTATTGCGTCGGTTTGATGGCGTTGCGCGCCTTTGCTCAGGCGGCGCTCGTTCAACTGACCCGTCTGTCAATTGGGAGCAGTTTCGCGGCCCAATGTTTCGGCTTAAAAGTTTTTTTGATGTGATGCAGCACACGCTTTGAAAAATCATTCAGTCATTTTTGGCGGCTGTCTCGCATGGCTACTGATGGTGCGCGCAGCAGCGCTGGCGTGTGCTTTTTTTCATCGTCTGCGCCACTCAATGGCAACTACATTCTTGATCTTCAAATCGCAGCAAATACGAATTGTGTCTTTGAGATCGGTCGCACGCTCGCTGCATGGCGGGTTCAACCACAAGTGCAACAGACGGCACACCACCCCGCGCACTTTTGGCAGATCGTCAGTTCCGTGACATTCAATACACGCAGCACGTTTCAAGGCAATGTCTCGTCGAACGAGAGTATCAGGCCTGCGACAGCGTCGCGAATCGTCTGCGGACGCGCACTCGCGCTCCCCGGCACGGCGACATTGGCAAACAATTTGGTCAGCAATAATTGCGCGGGCGCAATGGCGGCCAAACGTCCGACTGTGTCAGTTCCGGCTTCAGCGCTGTTTGCTCCGCTGTCATGCCCAAGCCTTCGGCATTGCTCCCGCTCGCTGGTGCAAGTCTTGCGTCCATCGCCGCTTGTGTTTGCGGCCTTCTTCAAATGGAAGGGGCGCAGTATTCGGGGTGTAACAGACCTTCAGAGGATGCAAATATGGAGACAGGACAAGATTTTCTTCGCGCACAAGTGAACAACTGCATTGTGCAACACCATTCATTGCTTGATGCGTTGCGCACGCATGCCGAGCAGGCGGATGACCAAAAGTATCGCGATCTGTGCTTGAAGTATTTGCCGCATCTGCAACAACATCAAGCGATGTTGGAGGCTTACGGCGAGACCATTGGTACCGTCGGCGGCGGTGCAGTCAAGAACGCTCTCGGCGCCGTACTCAGCAAAGCGCGCGATGTGGTGGATTCATTTCGCGAGACCGATTTTCTGCGCGTTGTGGGCGACATCGTGATGATTCGACAGAGTCAAGACACGTTTGGTACGTTTGCGACGGCTGGTGATCATCTGGGCAATACAAAGCTTGCCGAGCTTGGGAAGATGGGCGAGGAGGAGCACGACGAGATGCAGCGTGAGTTCAATGCGTACATCGCGCAACTCTTTGTTGCCCACGTACAAGAGATGGTACCGGAGAAGTCGGCACGCGCTGGAGACGCTGCGCGCGAGTCACACGACGCGCCAAACATGCACGGCTAGGCAATTTCAGTTGCACTCCGCGCACGAGGACGTCGTGCGCGGAGGACGGATGCTCTCAGCCAGGTTCGCACATGAACGAGCACGCAGGATGACCGCGCTTTCGTTTGATCTGTCGCGAGAACTCAATCTCGACCGTCCTATGATTGTTCACGGCGATCGTCGTTGGGACACCGAGTGGCAGCGACCGCAGCATTTGTTATCTCGCTTTGCGCGTTCGCGCGACGTGTTGTATGTCGACGCGCCGGTGTTCTTGGAGGACCAGCCGCACCCGGCCCTTATGCATGCAGAACCGGTTTCGCGCGTCCAGCATATCGTACCGCAATTGCCGATTTCGTTTCGCGAGAGCGACGCCGCGACCCAGTCGGTGGTCCGCGCGTTGATCCTTGAATTACTCGGACGCGGCGGCCGTTTGTATGACCGGTTTCTGCATCCAGTACAATGGTTTTACACGCCAGCACCTGCGCCAACGATGGTGAATGCCTTTGGAGAGGTGGCCGTTGTGTACGACTATATGGAGGCGCCGACGTCCGGCATTTTGGCGCCCGAAGAGATTGCTGCACGCACTCAATATTTGTTGGATAACGCGGATGTCGTGTTTGACCATGGTGTGGCGGTGACGGCGAAAAACACGCGCGCCCATAACTCGGTTCCGGCCGCAGATAGCGCTTCCACCGCAGAAAGTCATTTATCCTGGGAACACGTGGTCGACAGCATCTCTGTGCTCATGCATCGCGCGATTGCGAAACGTGCGCGTCGCAAGTGGCACGAGCAGATGCACGGGTTTCGAGTAGACAAGTGATTTTCACTCGATCAGCGCGAGTAGTTGCGTGATGTACTCTCGCTGAGCGCTACGCGAGGGATCTTGACCATGATGTTCTTACCAATATCGAAGTCGTTGTTCAGATTGTTTCGAAAAAATGCCTCCGACAAATGTTAGCGCCGTAGCCGAAGCATCGTCAAACAGCTCGTCAGCGGCGATAAAAACGAACTCGTTGCTTAATTCTTCCGACCGCTCATCCGAACCCTTCTCCAATATCACCAGTGACGTGCGCGCCTCGGTTATGGCTCTAAGAAGTTCATCAAGTGTCAGGTGAAGTGCCGCAGAGTCTCGCATTTGTGCACTTTTGCGCAGAAACACCATCAAAAATGTGATTATCGTTTTCGCCGTATTCGCGCGGCAACTGGTGTGCGAGAGGAGGTCGATAGCGTGCATCGAAAGAGTGCTCCAGGTCACCTGCGCCCTCGGTGTCCACAGCGTCGAGAAATGGACCGTCGCAGAGCACCACCGCGTCGTCGAACCGACCCCTTGGGAGCGCAGTGGCGTACCAGATTATATCGCTCTCGATGTGCGCGGGATTTCGCGAAAGCGACGACGTTCGGGTGAGTATTTCTTCAACGCCAACAACCGGTATCGCGCGATGCCTACTTGGCTATTCGCCGTAGCGACCACGAGCGCTTTTCGTTGCACATCGCTCCTTCCCCTCGCACGCCTGACGAGTACGCAGCCCCGTGCTAACACGGAATGCTAGATTACCATTGGTCCGCGCTCCTTCATCCGCGCCCGATGCAACGGCATGCCGCACGCTCGCGCAAGCCGCAACCGTATTGGAGGTCCGAATGCAACAGTCGTCATCGAAGTCGACCGTGCCGACCCGATCCGCGTTCGTGACGCGGCGTCTCACTACGCGCACGCTCCTCGCTGCCATCCTCGGTTTTAGCGCGGTGGGATTCGGCGCGCTTACATCGTGCGCAAGGAATGCCCTACCAACTGCCGTCCCCACGCTGATCCTCAAGGGCGTCGAAGTTCCGTTCGGCAACGGGTCCGCGCGAACTGAGATGGCGGTGAACGGTGTAAAAATCGTTTCGACCGCCGTCGTGCTCTCCGAGTCTGCGCTCCAAGGGCTGCCAGCGCAGCTACCGCCGATGCAGAGCCTCGAGTTCATCCTGCCGCTTCCAAGCGGTGCGCCTGCCACCGTGTTTGACCATGTGGGCGTGAACTGGGAGCCGACTGGTCATCCGCCGATGGGCATCTACACGACGCCGCACTTCGACGTGCACTTCTATATGGTGACGCAGCAACAACGCGACGCGATAAGCCCAGCCGACGCACAGTTCGCAGCGAAAACCGCGCGTCAGCCCACAACTGAGGACCGGCCTTCGGGCTACACGCTGGGCCCTGCTGCGATTCCGCGCATGGGCGTGCACGCGAGCGCAACGGACGCGGCAGAGAATCGCGG
>JAYTTR010000178.1:0-8687 GCA_043744935.1 Gemmatimonadaceae bacterium | reverse complement strand
TTGAGTTCGGGCAGCGTGCAGAAGGTAAAGATGCATCCGAAACGCAGATGATCATCAACCACAAAGCCGCGATCGAATATGTTGTTGGAGAGGCGGAGGAAGCTGTCATTCGGAGGACGACAATTCTGTCGATTCATGCCGCGCTCTCCGAGAATCTTTTGGCGGACCAGAGCGAAGAAGGGCGCCTTCGAGAACGTCCAGTCAGCATCTCGGGAAGCAGCTATACGCCAATGGCGATACCTCAAATAATCGGTGAAGCATTTGATCACATCATTGACTTGTTGAATGCGATAGCTGATCCCTTTGAGACGGCGTTTTTCGCAATGGTGCATATCGCGTATCTCCAACCCTTTGTGGACGTCAACAAGCGAACGTCGCGTTTAGTGGCAAATCTGCCGCTCATCAAGGCAAATCTGTGTCCGCTCTCATTCGTCGGAGCCGACGACAAAGCGTATGTGCTTGGCACCCTCGCCATTTATGAACAGCGGCGCATTGAACTTCTCCGCGATTTCTTCATCGCGGCGTACGAGCGTTCCGCCACGCAGTACCATGTCACACGGGATTCAGTGATTCAGCCCGACCCCATCCGACTGCGCTACCGCGATGAGCTGCGAACGGTGGTGCGCGGAGTTGTAGTGGGCGAAGGCATACCGAGTCTATCAAACATTCGGACGCTCGCCGAAGCACATGGCATACCTACGGCGGATCTGAGCAGATTTTCCGACGTCGCACTGGAGCTGCTGCTCAACCTGAACGAGGGTTCCGCAGCTCGTTACAAGTTGCGGCCCAGCGAGTTTGAGGCATGGGAACGCCGACGAAATCGGCGCGCCGTCATTTCAACGCCAGTTCGGTCCTAGTGTTGGCCAGATTTTCGCGAGCGTCGCATGCGCTCCGCGCGCGTTGGGAAGCGTGCCCGAACTATGCAATCTTCAAAGGCCCCGCGACTTTATACGTCGTAAAGATGATGCCCGACGGAAATGCTTGCGTGCTCACGAGCTCGAATGTGTGAGCCGGCGTTCCCTCCGCAAAGAAGCGCTTGCCCGTACCCAGCAGAACCGGATAGACGATCAGCAAAACTTCATCCGCAAGCGCATGTTCGAGCAACATCGACGTCAGCGTGGAGCTGCCCCAGAGAATAAGGTCGGGGTGGTCCAACGACTTGATGCGGCGAATGCCCTCGACGAGGTCCGGTCCGACACCTTCAAACGGGCCCCAGGCAAGACTTTCCGGATGGTGGGTCGCGACATATTTCGTTGCCGCGTTGAAACCGTCCGCGATCGGACTGCTCGGCGCCGTTGGCCAGTAGCCTGACCAAATATCATAGGTGCGACGGCCGAGCAGCAGGTCAAAGCTCGTGCCTTGAGCGGCTGCGACTGCGTCGCGGCCGGCAGGTGTGCGATAAGGCGCGGTCCAGTCGCTATAGGGGAAATCGCCGTCATCGGCCGATTGCTGGATGACACCGTCCAGCGAGATGTGTTCGATGATTTTCAGCTTTCTCATGTCTATCTCCGTTCTGGGATTGGCGTTTCTGATTTGTTGGCATTGCCATGAGCTCACGCCTTTCGACATGCGCGGCGACGTGTTCAGTGATGCTAGATAGACCGGAGACGCTGGCAAAAATCATCGGTAGCGGCTGACAACTATTTTCTGAAGCGTCAATTGCAACTATGCCAAGCGCTGACGTGTCGATGCGCAACAGGACGTCGGACGGACTCTAGCTGACGTACTCCGCTCCCGCCGCCGTTCGTCCTGCCGTCGCCAATCCGGAACGTGCGCACTCATCAGCGCATTGAAAACCTTTCCGTGATTTAACGGCGAAGGTGCAGGAGTTCATGAGTAATCACAAAGTCCTGAAAACCGTGATCGCGCTGCGCTAAATCGGCGGCAAGTGTCACCACACCTCCGCTTGAACACGATCCCCACTTCTTCGTCATGGGACTGATGCGAACGATGCGAGGGTGCAACTTCTTGTCCAAATATCCTTGCTGGTCATCAGTACCGAAGATCTTGAACGTACCTTCGCCTTGTTCCGTTTTCGCGATGGGTGCTCCGGTGAATCGAACTACCGTGGCGTTCGGAGCCGCCGCGATCAGATAGGTGCCTACGCCTTTCGTAACTGATCGGTAGGCATCCCCAACAACTTTATTGTCAAGGCTTATCCAACAGCGTTTCTGCGACTTCCCACCCTATCGCGCAGTCAGCCGCGACAATCCTTCTCGTGCCGCACGTACGGTTTGATGAACGGGCGCACCGCCCGCGTCCCAGCGAGCAACGACCGCATCAAACCAAATTTTCGCGGTCGCCTTGTCACCCGCGCGTGCCGCGATTTCGGCGCGCAAGAGCATGGCAGGCGGAGCGGTAAACGCTGCGCACGGAACGCCGCGACATGTGGCAGTGGGCAGCGCAAGAAGTTTGACCAGAGCCGCGCTGCTATCACCGCGCGCCAGCAATTCGAACGCACGCGCAACGTCAGCGAGCTTCGTTCCACCGCCGCCGCCGGCCGTGCGCGACGTCGTGTCAAACTTGACCAGCGCGGCGACCATCAGTGCGAGATTCGTCGTATCATGTTCGGCGGCGAGCGAGCCTACACCTCCCGCGAATGCGACGCCTTGATTTGAACGCAGTCCCACTCGCACCTCTTCGGCAACCGATGTCGATGACCATGCGCCGACTTGCGCGAGTTGCTGACGTTCACCGAAGACGAGATGTTTTACAGTGCTGCTGTCCACCTTTCCACTGATCGCTTCTGCATACGCAACGTCCGAAAGCATCATCGCGGAATCGGGTAGAGGCGCTGATCCGCGCAGTCGTTCGCGTTCGTGTTGACCGATGTTCTTCGTGATTGCCTGCGTCGCGCCGTAGCCACTGAGGTCCCGTAGCACGGCGGACGTGATCGCGGCAGGCAGCGAGTCGTACAACTTGCGGGCGCGATCGCTGAGTTTTGGCGCCGAGTCAAGCAGTTCAGCCTCGAGCCGACCAAATGCAGACCCGCGAGGGTCGCCCGTGAGGCGCGAAAAGGCGCGAATCCTCGCGGCAGCGCCACGAAGATTGCCGTGCCGGAGTTCGAGTGTCGACGCGTGGTACTGCGGCACCAACACATTCGAATCAAGCGCGATGGCTCGCTCGAAGCCGCGCAGCGATATGCTGTCCGCAATTCCCGATAATGCGCCAAAGTGAAAGATGGCGTCGCTGTATTCCAGCCACAGCTCCGCATCGCTTGGATAGCGTTGTATCGCGTCGCTCAGCGTTTGAAAAAGTAGCGGAAGAGTTGGAATGTCAGCGATCGGTTCGTTCGGAATAGCGGCAAGTCGCACGACGGCGAGCCGGAGCGAATCACCACGCAATAGCATGCTGTCACGCGGACTACGCCCGCGCCGAAAACGAATCGCGCGATCGAGTGCGTCCTGTGCTTCTGGTGTCGCTTCACGACCTGTGCGGATGTACACCGATGCTACGCCACGCCAAGCGAGCGAAAATGTGGAGTCTGCGGCGACGGCTTCCTGGAATGCGGCAAGTGTCGAGTCCATCACCGCACGACGCGAGAGCTGCAAGCCGCGAAGATATGCTTTCAGCGCCGGCAGTTGTGTTGTGCCCATCGACGTCACGCGCGCACCGCCTCCCAGCTCCCCACTCGCCCCAAGCTCGCGCAGCAATCGCAGCGTCAGGGAATCGGCCATCGCGTCGATACGGGATGTCTCACCTCGCACATCGACCTCGTGACGAATGCTGCCGGTTGTTACGTCAACGACCGACACACGCGCACGCACCGAGTCGCGACCAATCGCGTTCAGATCACCATAGAGCACGAGACCCGCACCAAGCGCGCGGCCGTGTGCCGTTGCCGTCGCGACGTCAGACCGTGCTGGTGCGCGCGCAATACTCGTTGACGCGGCAACCGTGCGAAGCGTGCCCGCGCCGTCGAGACTGCGCGACAGAACGTCGACGAATCCTTCGCGCTAAATGTCGAGCGACGCATCGCGTACGGTGAATGGCATGACGGCCAGCAACGCGCGATCGGGACCGGTCGGCGCATCTTTTTTGTGCGTGGCGAACCAACCAATGGCGGAGACGGCAGCAATTGCTAGTACCACTGCGCCACTGACCAGCGGGGTGCGCGAACGAGTCACTGCGTTTCGCGCACCACGCGTTGCCGTCACGTCGGCAACCGATGAAACATTGATCGCATCGGTGCGACTCGCGTACTGACCTCTCACGCCCGTGCGTGTGGTCGTTGCCGCGTCGGCGAGCATCTCAATTGCCAGCGTCGCGTCGCGCGGTCGCGCATCGGGGTCTTCCTCGAGACACGACATCACAAGATTTGCCAATGCATCAGGCGTGTCTGCGCGGATGCTGGCGATGTGCACCGGCGCCTCCGCGAGATGCGCGATGAGTTGCGCGTGCGCGGGTCGAGCACCAAACGGCGGCGTGCCGCTCAGCATATCGTACGCCATTGCCCCGAGCGCATACAGGTCGGCGCGATAATCGGTAGACGGATCGCCAGCGCCCTGTTCGGGTGCCATGTATGCCGGACTGCCAAGCGACGTACCCATGCGGGTGAGCTTGTCATCTGTTGGCGTGTTGCGCGCAAAGTTCATCGCTTTGGCGATACCGAAATCGGTCACCATCGCGGCGCCACCGGAGAGCATCACGTTATCTGGTTTGATATCGCGATGCACGACACCTTGTGCGTGCGCATACGCCAATGCTCGACACACATCAGTGAGTATGAGTATGACGTCGGCGATCGGCATTCGCCCGTTTTCGTCGATGAGTGCGCGCAACGATGCGCCGTCGACAAAGGGCATGAGATAATACGGCTACCCGGTGGTTGTCACGCCGGCCGACAGTACCGGTACGATATTGGCGTGTTGCAGTGCCGCGGCGAGTGCGATTTCGCGGCCGAAGCGCTCGACCGAAAGCTCTTGCGTCAACTCTGGTGAGAGCACTTTCACTACCACATCGCGTCCAAGCTGCATATCGCGCGCGACAAACACGCGACTCATCCCGCCGCCGCCAAGTTCGCGGTCGAGTTGATAGGAGGCGCCGAGCGCGGCTTGCAGTGTGTCGCGGAAAGTATCGTTCATACTCGGAGTATAAGGCAGGAGACGGAACGGAGTCGGCGCCGTGCGTCGCCGTGCGTCGCCTCGCGTCATTCGAGCGACGAATTATTGTTGCACGTGGACGCGGGTCCGGACCGTCGAGTATGCATTGTCGGGATCCCGTGCGCAGAGATACGATGCCGGTTCCCGCCGCTGAGGAGCTATCATGTCCGACATAAGACCATTTCGTATTTAGGTAGAGATCGAATGTCTGGTGCGACCCGGCGAATGGCGTTCGCTGAGCGGGCTTTTGGTCGATACCGGTTCAGAGCTATCATGGAGTCCGGCACCGGAGCTCGAGTCCCTCGGCGTCACACGCGCTCGCGTGGCGCGATTCCGACAAGCGAGTGGACAGATCGTCGAACGGTGGGTCGGGAAAGCCATCATACATGTGGGCGACATCGACACCGTCGACGACATGATTTTTGGGGCGACACGGTGCACGTAACGATGCGTCGGTTGACGGTCTGCTTGTGTCTATCGCTCACCTTCGCGCACCGTGCGTCGGGACAAACACCACGTCGGCCCCAAGTCGTATCCGGCAGCGTGCGCATTCACACCCTGCCGTGGACCGACGCCGTTCGTTTGCTCGACACGGCCGTGGTCATCATGATTTCACTCGGTGCACAGTCCAAAGACCACGGTCCGCATTTGCCAATCAACAACGACTGGTTGTTGGCCGAGTACTTTGCGTCGCACGTCGCTGCGCGCACGCGCGTGATTGTCTACCCGACCGTCAACTACAGTTTTTATCCCGCGTTCACCGAGTACCCTGGGTCAACGTCGCTGCGTCTCGAAACGGCGCGCGACATGATCGTCGATATCGTGCGTTCCATCGCCCGTCACGGGCCGCGCCGATTCTATGTATTGAATACTGGCGTGTCGACATTGCGGTCACTCGCGCCGGCGCGCGATTCACTCGCCGCGAGCGGCATTGTCATGGTGTACACGGATATTCTGAACGTCGGGAAAGAGGCTGAAGATCGCGTGCGTCAGCAAGCCGGTGGAACGCACGCTGATGAGCTGGAGACATCGATGATGCTGTATATGCATCCTGAAGTGGTGCAGATGCGGAAAGCGATGAACGATTATCACCCCGGTACCGGCGGGTTGACGCAGGATTCAATGACGGCCGTGCGCGAAGGCAAGACGTGGTCGCGCAGTGGCACTTTTGGTAACGCGACACTCGCCACTCGTGCCAAAGGGCGCATTCTGGTAAATGCGCAGGTGATAGGGATGATCGCAGAAGTCGAGCGATTGCGCCGAATGCCGATTCCGACGGCCTCTCGCTAGAGCGGTGGTGCTGCGTAACGCCAAACGCGATCGCGCCGTTGGCTGATCAACACATCGCCGTCGCGCGTTTCTTCCCCAGCGCGCCCGCTTTCTCGATTTTGGCGATGTAATCGGCGGCGACAGGAATTTTGCATGCCGTGTCGCCCACATCGACTTCAACTTTGCCGATCGCTTTTGCGGTTGTCTTCGCGTGCGCAACAAGCGGAATGACATACGTCCCAACCGCGATCACAAAACCGTTCATGCTGTTCTTCACGCGGTTGGGCGCAACGTTGATCGTCGCCTTCACGCGATCGAGCAATTTCGTGAAGAGTGGCAGATCGATTTCATCATCCGGTGTAATGGCGACGTAGCTGCTCAGCGTACACCAACCAGAGGTCGCGACGGATTGTTGTTTATCGTCGATCCACTTAAGTCCGAGCTCTACGGCGAAACGTGATTCCGCCGCGGTCCATGCAACGGACGATTCTGAGAGCATTTGCCAGAACGCGGCTTTCGCCCATCGCTCAAGCTGTGCCTTCGTCATTTTTTGTGGCTCTGAGACCAGCGCGGCGAGATACATCGCATCAGAAATTCCACTGTCATACAGGGTAAGCGCAATGTCGTGATTGTGCTTCACCTTCTTCTGAATCTTTTTGAGATCCTCGATCCTCACGCCGTAGAATGGCTCTTTGGCGCCGTGTTTGATCAACACGCGTTTCATGCTTTCGGAGCCGAGCGTGGGGAGCAGCGCAAGAATTTCGTCGGCGGTCATCGCAACATCTCCGGATGCTTGGTTGTGCGGATTGGCGGCAGTGCCGTGCTGCGTTTACGCGCCAAACTGCCGCAAGTGATGGTCGATGTGTTTGTACTGCAGATTCGCCCACTCGTTGGGTGTGAGTGGCCCAAAGAACGGATGCGGATGTCGCGTACTGCCGGCTGGCCCGGCGGTCACAAAGCGTTCAATTTGCGCACAGAGTCGCGCGCGTTCCTTTTCGAGGTCGCGCACGTTGCTTATCACCATGTCCGGCACGGTTGGTGAGTTCCGCTGCATCGGCTTGTCGTTGCCGACTGCCAGCGGCTTAATCGCCCAGCCAAGCACGCGTCCGATAAACATGCGCGGTGGGGTGCGGTCACCACTGGCGCACTCAAGGGCATCCACACAGTGCGCAGCGGCCTGCGCCGCCACCATCTTGCCCCAGAGCGCGGGCGGATTGCTACTGAGCAGCGCGGTGCGCGCAATCAGTTGATCGGCGAGCGTCCGGTCAAAGAGCGTTTTCATCTGTCCTCATGTCGAAATTACGACTCAACAGTTCGTGCGAACTTTCTTCACGTCTGACGACCTGCCCAATCTCTTCAAATCGTTGAGGGTCAAGGGTCTTCCATGGTCAGTCGCCTACGTGACATTACGATTCCACGTTGCAGATCGCAAGTTCGGCGAACTTCGTCGCCATTCATTGCCCGTGCCGCGTCACTCCCGCAGTCGGACGTGAACTGGACGCTGCGTTGTGCCGCTCGTGTCGGTCAGGGCACGAAGAAACGCGATGATCGAGCCGCGCTCGGCATTGGACAGATGCAGCGTATCGGCCGACAACGTTTATGTGGGTACGCGACGTCCCTGACCCAGCCCGCCGTCGTGATCGTAAAACGCTACCACGTCGTCAAGCGTGCGGAAGACGCTGTTGTGCATGTATGGCTTTGTAAGGGCGACGTTGCGCAGCGACGGTGTACGAAAGGCAAATCGATGCAGCGTATTCCCGGCGACACGTTCGCGCCCTATGTCCGCGTCGACATGGCGACCGCTCGCATCCGGTACACCTATCACCTCGTAATCCACTTTGATGTAGCGCAGCGGCACCGCGCCGCTGAACGTTGGAGCAAAGTGGCATGTCCCGCAGCGACCTTTGCCTATGAATAGATCAAAGCCACGTTGGGCTTCGGCGCTGGAGGCAGTCGCGTGCTGTTGAGTATGGCGCGACATGGATAAGGGCGCGAGTCGCGTGAGCAGATTGTTGCGGATTGCCAAGCGTCCCGCCCTGCGCGCGCAGTGCGACGGGCACGTGTGAACTCGTGTTTCATGGGCTGCCATTTCGGGCCGTGTATTGTGTCAATGATGATGCGGTTGAAATCATCGCATCCGGCATAGCCGCCACGCTGGGCGTGTACGTCACAAACAATCCAGTTTCGCGCTTCGCTCCCCGCGTTCGTTTATTCATGGCAATTTCTCGGCGATTCGTTGACGTTATTTCTTGGCCTGAGTATTTGTTACCGGTGAGAAGGCCTGATTGTCACAATGTATCGACTTGTCAAATCAAC
>JAYTTR010000177.1:0-2251 GCA_043744935.1 Gemmatimonadaceae bacterium | reverse complement strand
CGTGGAGTCGAAAGCAGGTGGACGAACTTGAAGCCCTCGCCAAAAGCGCGGGTGCAGCAGGGCTCTTGCGCGTGCGGCACGTCGAGGGTGCGTACGATGGACCACTCGCCAAATTTCTTACCGACGACGTGCGCGCTGCGCTGGCGCTCCGCGATGGTGATCTCGCGCTTTTTGTTGCGGCCGCCGATCGTTTTGCAAATCCAGCGATGGATCGCGTGCGACAGGAATGCGCGCGTCGACTCGAACTGATAGATGAACGCGCGCAGAGTTTCTTGTGGGTGCTCGATTTCCCGATGTTCGAGCAAGATGCCGACACGGGTGCGCTCGCCGCCGTGCACCATCCGTTCACGGCGTCGCATCCGGCGGACATGCTCGCCTTTCCAGGCGAGCCCGCACGTTGGCGCGCACTTGCATACGACGTGGTGTTAAACGGGACGGAACTCGGTGGTGGCAGTATTCGCACGAGCGATCCGGCCGTGCAGTCACGTATGTTTGCCCTACTCGGCATTGGTGACGCGGACGAACAAGAACGGCGTTTTGGTTTTCTCCTCGAGGGTCTGCGCGCCGGCGCGCCGCCACACGGAGGAATTGCGTTGGGCTTTGACCGCATCGTCATGTTACTCGCCGGCGCGACCTCGCTGCGCGATGTGATTGCGTTTCCAAAAACAACGGCCGCGCGATCGCTGTTTGAAGGCGCGCCCGTTTCGGTGCCGACGAAGGATCTGGACGACCTGGGTATCACGCTGCGTGGAGCCGGAGTGACCGCATGAGTGAGCAAAGAACGGCGCGCGTCTCCGTCGAAGGTGCGGATTTGTTGTTGCTCGCTGGCGTGAACGACGCCAATCTCGCGGAACTCGCACGCTCGACTGGAGCGCGGATCGCCCTGCGCGGTGATGCACTCACGATCACTGGTGAGCTTGATGTTGTCACGCGTGCTGAACACATCGCCACTGCCATGGTGCACATGGCCCGTGAAGGCCGCTCTATTCTCGCCGATGACGTGTTGCGGTTGTCGCTCACGGATCGACCGGCGGACGCGCCCGGCGCGATGAATGGCAACACACTCGTGCTGCCTGGTGCGCGTCGCGCGGTACAACCCAAAACACCGGGTCAAGCCGAATATCTGAAGCAAATCGCGGAACACGATATCGTGGTGGGCATCGGGCCCGCTGGTACCGGGAAGACGTATCTCGCCGTCGCGGCGGCGGTAGACGCATTGATGCGCAAACGCGTCCGCCGGATCATTCTCGCTCGACCGGCCGTCGAAGCCGGTGAGAATCTCGGCTTTCTTCCTGGCGATATGCAAGCCAAAGTCGATCCGTATTTGCGACCGCTCTACGATGCGCTCGACGACCTGATGCCGGCCGAACGTATCCAGAAGGCGATCGAGTCCCGGACCATCGAAGTGGCACCGCTCGCATTTATGCGCGGTCGCACACTTGGCGATGCGTTCGTCATTCTTGACGAAGCACAGAATGCAACAGGGTTGCAAATGAAGATGTTTCTCACCCGTCTCGGCGTGAATTCAAAAATTGTCATTACCGGTGATAAAACGCAGGTAGATTTGCCGAAACGCGAAGACTCTGGTCTGATGCACATCGAGCGCATCCTGCACAACATCGAAGGAATCAGTTTTCATTATTTTACTGAGGCTGATGTGGTCCGTCATCGCTTGGTACGCGACATTATCCGTGCGTATAACGAGGACGCGGTCGGCGGCTGAGCCGCCACCGATCTCACATGGACACAGACCCTGCGCGACGTACGTCGCGTTCCGTTTCGGTGCAGGCCGACGGCGTACGTTCGCCGGTCGCGCTATCGCGCCTCACGGAGTTGTGTGTGCAGGTCTTGCGCGTGCTTGAGGTGAACAACGCGATGCTCTCGGTGACGTTCGTGAGCACCAAACGCATGGCGGCGTTGAATCGCGAACACCTCGGACATCGAGGACCCACCGATGTGATTACGTTTGCGCTGGGCACAGATCCAGGCGGTGTCGTCGTCGCCGATATTTACATTTGTCTCGACGTTGCGCGACGTCAGGCACGCGAGCACGCTGTTGGTGTGCGTGAAGAAGTTGCGCGGCTAGTGGTGCACGGAACGTTTCATGCGTGTGGCTGGGATCATCCGACCGATGACGCACGCACAACGTCGCCGATGTGGAAGCGCCAGGAGCAACTCCTGCGGCGCTTCTGGACGTCCCCAATGTCGCGCGCGTGAGCCTGCTCGCCTGGAGTATCGCCGGTATTGGTGC
>JAYTTR010000176.1:0-2258 GCA_043744935.1 Gemmatimonadaceae bacterium | reverse complement strand
CGAGCCTTGTGGCCGACCGCTAGTGGCGATGAGGTTGACCGTTGGTGCATACGCCGCCAATGCCGAACGCCGTGCACCGCCCGCCACACGCTCAAGTCCGCGCGCCGACACAACGGCGGGCGAGTTGCGCTGGGCCAGATCGACGGCCTCACGGAGCGAAATAGGTCGCGCTCCATCGTCGGCGGCTGACGACTGCGCGCGAAGCGGGGCGGCCATTAAGACCGCCCCGGCGATCACTACCATTCGGTACATCGTGCGCTTTCGCCGAAGCATCACTTTCGGTCCTCACGCGCACGGCTCGCGCTATCGTTGATGCGAATGCGTTCGATAATGCTCCGAAAGCGTGTTTGCTGCGTCCTGTCCAGCGACTGCAAAATGAGGACACGCGCACTGTCACGTTCGGCGTGGAGCGTTGGGACAATAGGCTTCATGATTTCGTTGCGGCGGCCGCGACCCCAATCCAGTATGGAGTCGACTGTGTGACGTTGCGAACCGGACAGTCGCAGTTCCTTCGCGAGCGAATCGCGCATGGAAACTTCGCTGCTCTGGTGTGGAGACGGCGTACTCGAAAACGCACGATCAGCGGCATAGCCAACTGCACTTCCAGTGAGGAATGCCCCGAGCAAAAACATCAGGGCGATCGATTTGGGGCGGGGAGTATGAGACACAGAACGAGGACGTCGACTAGCGGCCGAGCGGATTCAAATAGCGCGCAGCAGTATCGTCAGGCGTCGCGTTCTTTGGTCGACCCAAAAATGCAATCGCGTCACCTTCCGCGGCCGCGTTGAAGACAGCATCGTACGCCGCGCCGACCGCTAACTGACGCGCGGCCGATTGGCGGGACTGGTCATGCACGATTGCCCCCCCAGCCAGCAGCAGTGCGAGGGTGGCGGCAATAAGTCCCGCCGTGCGCCATTCGGAAAACGAGGTCCACCACTGGACGACTTGTGGCGCGTCTTGCAGTCGTGCCATGACGCGCTGCTCAAACGCCGCCCAATAGTTGTCGTCCTTTGGTGCCGCGTATGTTGCACGCAGGAGCGCCGTCACGGACGGATCTGCTCCTGGGCTGCGTGTGGTGTCGGTCTGTTTGTTATCCATCAGTTGATACTCCGCAGGTTGCCCAACAAGCGTCGAAGATGCGCCCGGGCATGATGCAGGTCCGATCGCGCGGTGCCCTCGGGAATTCCGAGGAGTACACCGATCTCCGCGTGCTTATATCCCTCAACGTCGTGCATCACGATGACCGCGCGCTGCCGTTCGCCGAGTGTCTCAAGCGCTTCCGATAATCGAGAGCGCAATTCATCAGATTCTGCCGGATCGCGATGCGGCGACGACAACGTCTCCGGCAACTCGTCCGCATCACGTACTTTCCGCCGCCGCGCAATATCCAGTGCAGCGTTTGCGACAATGCGATGCAACCACGCACCAAAGGCTTGCTCCGGACGAAAGCGCTCGAGCGCCCGAAATGCGTGCAAAAATCCTTCCTGTACTGCGTCTTCTGCGTCGTCGTGCGAAAGTACAATGGCTCGTGCTACGGCGTACGCTCGACGTTGATGTCGATGCACCAACCCAGCAAATGCCGTGTTATTCCCACCCTGCGCGGACAACACCAACGCTCGTTCCTCAAGCGCATCGGCCGACAGTGCTGGTCGATCGGGTACCGCCGGCACTGGTACAAGCGGAACTTCAGGCTCAACTGGCACGCCACCCGTCCATCCCGCCGTTCCGTCCGACGGCCCCACCGCTCCCGAAAGCTCGTTGCCCGTTGAAGGCCTCGTGGCGGGAATCGGGAAAGCGATAGAAGTCAATCGGCGGGGTGTCTTCATGGGAGTTACGCGTCGCCCACAAACGGCGTTGACGCGTTTGTTGACACGCCACCCAATCCCAAGGGCTCGGCGATGTCACGCATGGCGCTGAGCACAACCGCGATGTGTTCGTCGAGCGGGACACCCAATGCTTCCGCACCTTGAATGATGTCGTCGCGATTCACGCCACGCGCGAACGCTTTGTCTTTCATCTTCTTTCGAAGTCCCGCTACATCGACATCGGCAATTGCTCGGGAAGGCTTCACCAACGTCGACGCGGTGATCAATCCCGTTAGCTCATCGCTCGCAAAGAGAGCTTTGGCCATGCGCGTTGTGCGAGGGACTCCCGTGTACGTCGCGTGTCCCAGAATCGCGTCACACACATCTTCCGGCCATCCCAGCGAACGCAAGTAGCGCACGCCTTCTGCGGGATGCTCGGCATTCGCCGCCTGC
>JAYTTR010000175.1:0-2266 GCA_043744935.1 Gemmatimonadaceae bacterium | reverse complement strand
CACGGGCAACTCGATATCAACCAGTGACGCAACGTATTTGGCAAATGGGCCAGCAGCGTTTACAAAAACATTGGTACTGATCAATCGGTTCTCGCCACTTGTCGCCGCGATGTGTACACCGTTGATGCGCTGCTGCGCGACGTGCACGGCATCAACACGACCGCTCACAACGGTCACACCCGCCGCTTTCGCTTCGTCCAGCAAATACGCACCGAGCTGTTGTCCGCTCAGCCAACCGCAACGCCGCGCATGCAACACCCCAACGATGGTGTCCGCCAAAAATGGAAAATATTCACGGATAGCATCCGGATCCAAAAACAAATCGGCACCCTGCGGATGCTCGCGAAACCCCATGTGCGCACTCGGCATGTATTGCACCGCATCGTCGCTACTGCGATAGATCCGTACGTCTCCCGCGCCCTGTCGCTCCGCGCACCGTGCTTCCGCGAGAAAGTGTTCGGCTTTGCGCGCGTCGGCAGTCGCGTAGACATAGCCGCGACGATTCATCAGAAATCGATTGTCGCTCGCCTCCGCGTACTGTTCAAGTAAGTCAATCGACCGATTCATGAAACAAATCATCGCGTCATCGACACTCGGCCACCAATTCCGATACGCTTCGGTCGACTTGTCGCTGGTCAGTGAGAGTGGAGCGCGCTCGTCGACGAGCACCACATTACGGACACTGTGTCCCACCGCCAATGCGTGCGCCGCTGCAACGCCGGCAATACCGGCACCGCAAATCACGACATCCGCGGTATCACTCATGCAGGCGCTGTGATGTCAACGGTGATCCCGCGCCACTTGCCCTGATTGAAGCGCCATATGCTGAGCAGGCATCGTGTGACGTGTCCCGCGAGAATAGCGAGCCAGATGTGCATCGGTGCGAGCGTGCCGGTGGCGCGAATCACAAAGCAAATGCTGAGCGGAATGACCACCTGCGAGATGATGGATATATACAGCGGGCTTTTTGTATCGCCGGTGCCTTGCAGTCCCCCCGTGTACGTGAGGGCCACAGCGATGAAGAGCCCTGACACACTGAGTACGCGCAGGAGCTGCGTACCGATAGCAATTACCGCGGGTTCGTGTAATCCAAAAACACCCAGCAGCTGCGTCGGGAGGAAGAAGTAGAAGAGCCCAAGAAACGCGGCACCAACGACACCGATGCGGGCCGCAACGTGCACGGCGTCGCGCGCGCGATCGGGCTTCCCCGCTCCAAGATTTTGACCCGCAACTGCTGATGCCGCGCCCATCAAGCCCACCGACGTCCATGTCACGAATGAGAACAGCTGTGTGTACGACACCGCAAACGCCGCCTGCGCCGCCGCACTTTGCGACAATGATCCGATGAATGAAAGCATCAAGACGCCGCCGATATTCATCGCAATGCCTTGAATGCCGGTGGGTAAACCAAACTTGAAAAGCGATCCGATAATCGACCAATCCGGCGCGCGACTCCCGCTCCGTGGGAATGCGATGACCCATCCGCCATACCACAGACGCCAGAGCGAATACAGCGCGACGAGACCCGACGCGCTCACCGTGCCGATCGCCGCACCACGCACGCCCAACGCCGGGATGGGTCCAGCGCCTCGAATGAGCACCACATTGAAGGCGATATTCAACGCGGTCATTGCGAGGCCAAGCTTCATCGGTGTACGCGCATCACCAGCCGATCGGAGCGCGCCGCCCAACATGAAGAAAATGAGCAGGCCGCTGCTGTACACAAACATGATGCGAAGAAACGGAAGCGCTTCAGCTTTCACCGCCGGCGCCGCGTTGACAAAATCGAGCAAAATTGGCGCGAGTGCGTAACCAAGCGGCGCCAGAATAAACAACGACATGCCAATAGCGGTGAGAAACGCTTGATAGACCGTACGATCAACCTTCACTTCTTCACCTGCACCGGCAAATCGCGCAACAAGCACACTCATCCCCGTGAAGAGGGAAGAGATGAAGACGATGACGACAAGAAAGATCTGCCAGGACACACCGATGGCGGCGTTGCCGGTGAATCCGACATAATGACCTACCATCACGTGATCGACGATGCCCTGCAACCCCCCGATGATGTTCGCAAACATGGTGGGAAGTGCGATTTTCCAAACAGCATTGCGTAACGGTCCTTCGACGATCGAACGATCGTACCGTTTTGTCGGAAGACTCACTTTTCTGAAGCTACCTTAAGATTGGCGAGTCCAGCTTCGAAATCTTTGCCTACCAATGCATCCATACTGATGAACACCGTCATCACTTTCGAAACAAATGG
>JAYTTR010000174.1:0-2272 GCA_043744935.1 Gemmatimonadaceae bacterium | reverse complement strand
GTAAAAAGCAGGGCAAAAATATCCGGTTTGGCGGCGGCCGTCACACTTTGGTACCGGCGATGCATGAGCATGCGCTCTTCATCACGGAAACGGCTGTCACAGAAATAGCATGGTCTAGCGCACAAAGAAAACCAAGATATCGTTGACCGTCTCCAACACCTCCGTTCATGTCCTCAGAGACTCGTCGCTTGACCGCATCGCATCAAGTAGTGATCGACACCGATCGCGCGCTTCGCGTCCTTCTGGTTGATAACGACGCAAGCGAGGCGCAACGTTCCGAAGCAGGACTTCGGGAGCGATTCGGAGACCGGTTAGCCATCGAATATGTGTCGACGCTGGCACAGGCGATTCGTAGCCTCATGGAAATGCCGTTCGATGCCGTCGTGCTCGAGCTGGCGGTCAGCGACGCCAGTGGCATGGCGACGCTCGCTGGCGTGCGTGGTGCTGCTCCGACCGTACCGGTGGTCGTATTCGCGCGAAGCTTGGACGAGACGTTGGCGCTCCGTGCGCTGCGTGCCGGTGCGCAGGAATGTCTCGCCAAAGAAAATACGCCTCCCGATGCACTCGCTCGACTGCTGGGGTACGCGATCGAGCGTCAGCGTCGCCTGGCCACGCTTGAGGCGGCGCATAACGACGCGGCACACCGCGCGACGCACGATCCGCTCACAGGCCTCGCGAACCGTGAACTGTTTCTTGCGCAGCTCGAGCGCGCCCTCGCGTTTGGCGCGCGCTACGCACGCAAGACAGGGCTATTGTTTGTCGACCTCGACGGCTTCAAGGAAATCAACGATACGCTGGGTCACGCGAAAGGTGACGCCCTCTTGCGCGGCGTATCAAAGCGATTGCTTCAGTGCGTGCGACGTTCAGACGCCGTCGGACGTTTGGGTGGCGACGAATTTGTGTTGCTGTTGCCTGACGTGACGAGTCGTCGCGATGTTGCCTACGTGCGCGACACGATTCTTGACTGTCTGCAAGCACCGCTGGACTTAGGCGATGGTCAATCGCTGGTGGTGCGAGCAAGTATTGGCGAGGCGATGTCTCCTATTGACGGCGTAAGCGCAGAAGAGCTGCTCGCGGCGGCTGATGCCGCGATGTATCGCGACAAGTTTGACCGTCGCGGTGCACGCACGTCCGCACCAACGTTGGGCGTGCCAGACGTCGCGCATGCGCCAGAAGCGTTCGCGCCGAGCGCCGAACAGTCAGTGCCGCAGCGTCGGGAATCGCGCCTTCGGCTGGCGCTGAGCAATGGCGAGTTTGAAGTGCATTACCAGCCCATCTTGCACGTGGTGTCGGAGCGCCTCATCGCTGCGGAGGCCCTACTTCGATGGCGTGATCCGGATCACGGGCTCATGTCGCCGGCATCGTTTCTCACACTTGCCGAAGATACGGGTCTGATCGTTCCGATCGGAGAGATGGTGCTCCGAGCGTCATGTCGCGCGGTGGTGGGTTGGCGCGCGACCGCGGGTGCGCACGAGATGCGCGTGTCCGTGAATCTTTCTGGTGTGGAATTGCGCGAGAAAGGGTTTGATCGACGCGTGGCAGCGATCCTCGCGGAAACGGGCTGCCCCGGTGAAGCTTTGGTGCTGGAACTGAGCGAGAGCAGTGCGCTGCAAGACGGCGATGGTACGCTGGAGACGTTGCGCGACCTAAAAGCGCTTGGTTTGCGCATTGTCGTCGACGACTTCGGAGTTGGTCGCACATCAATGACGTTCTTGCGCACGGCGCCGGTGGACGGCATCAAGATTGACCGACGCTTTATTTCGCAGATGCTTGTCGATCAACGTGACTTGGCCATCGTCGCGTCGCTTTCGTGGTTGGCGCAGGGGCTCGGTATCACGCTCATCGCTGAGGGCGTCGAAAGCGCTGAACAGTCACAACGGCTGGTACGACTCCAATGCTTCGAACAACAAGGCTATTACTTCAGTGACGCCGTGCCGGAGAGCGGGCTCACGACATTGCTTAACGCCACGAAACGATCTGATCTTGACGCGGGTTCCTGGCGTTCCGCGCGTGCACTGGGCGCCGTGGGCGGTTAGCACGACCGCCGCCGGGATGCTGCAAAATACAAAAAGGCCGATGCATCACGGCATCGGCCTTTTTGTTGTTAACGTTGAAAATTGCGTTGAACGATGGAGCGTAAGGGGATCGAACCCTTGACCCCCGCCTTGCAAAGGCGGTGCTCTCCCAGCTGAGCTAACGCCCCGGAGCTGCGCGCAACCGGTGTGCTGGTCGACTGCGCGTCAGCGAAAAATAAATCTAATACGCAACGCCT